>CAZTNJ010000124.1:0-8030 GCA_964614835.1 uncultured Ignavibacteria bacterium
CCTTATCATCTATCCACTTACAGCAACCCCAAAAAGAAACGTTGGGACAGTAGTGTAATAAGGTAATGAATCAATATAATTTCTGGTTACATTCATTTGGAGTTGGGGTAATTGCCAAACAATTGTTGCATAAGCGCGGTAAGGATATATCTAATGAAGGCTTTATGGGAGGCATATTACATGATATTGGTCGCTTGGTTTTCGTTAGGAGCGATTGCCATAAATATGCTGCTTTTAAGCTTAAAAACGATAAGGTTATTGATACTGAAGCCGAGCAGAACTTCTTCGGTATTGATCATCAAAGACTGGGCGAACTATTGGCGCGAAAATGGAACTTTCCGGAAAGTATAGTTGGAGTTATTTCAAGGCATCATAATCCGCCTGTTGAAGGTGAATACTGCTGCTTAATTTCAGCGGTAAATATTGCAGATATGTTGTGTCATGCTCTTGCAATAGGAGATAGCGGTAGTTACTACATATCGTCTTTTTCTGAATCAGCATGGCGTTTATTGGGAATTAGCGTACCCGAATTGGAAATTATTTTATCGCGGTCATTGGATGAAATTGATAGTGGCGCCGAGTTGTTAAGCGATATTAAATCATAATTATTTTATAATATATCCTATTGATCGAATTAATAACACGGCATTATGCAATATTTATTTTAATTGTAAAAGCTGCTACTTAACCTGACACGGAGGTTTTTTGATTGACGGAATATAATTCTTAATCGAAATATAAAGGCATCGGCTCCTAAAATGATGTTTGACAAAATATTAATCATCAAAAAAGGAGCCGGTGTGGCAACGGTACTACGGATTACAGAAAAAAGCAAGATCAGAAAATCGAAAAAGAAAGATGTCTCGAGTTTAGCCGAATATGGGGTATTGGATATTGATATAAAAGCGACCTTAATCAATGAATTGATACCTCTTGGGTTGTTGCACGTGAACGAGTTATTGCAAGAAGAAGTGAGGCGGCTGGGCGATGAGCGATATGGGCTAGATGGTTTAGTCGGTCCCGACCGCTAGGGCAGTCTGTAGGGCTCGATTTACCTCGGCGCGCTGCGGGTGCCGCTCATGGTACTGCGGGTCAGGGACACGGCGAAGGGTGTGCAGGTGCCGTTAGAAACCTATAACCGTCTGTAGTCGCCGGGGGCGGCGGGCGAGGAACGGCTATTTAAAAGTCTTCTCCACGGCTTAAGCTGTGGGTCTTAAGGTGAATTTTCGGCGTTGGTCCCGGAGGTATTATCTCAGGGTTCGTCGACCGTCTCGCGGTTTTACATTCGGGCCAGCGCGAGGAAGCTTCGGGAACTCATGGAGCGTCGTCTGGGGTCTTATGATTTTACGGCGATAGTATTGGACTGTAAACGTTTCGGGGATGATAGTGTAATCATTACCGTTGGTATCACGATGGCGGGAGAGAAAGTGATGCTGGGTCTTATCCAGAGTGATACCGAGAATCATGTTATGGTCGGGGATTTTCTCCGGGGGTTGGTTAATCGGGGCTTAAGTTATGATCGTGGTTTGCTGGTGTTGATCGATGGTTCTAAAGGTTTTCGCAAGGCGATCATGGAAGTATTTGGTAAGTACGGGGTGGTGCAACGATGTCAATGGCATAATCGAGAGATTCCATCGAAGCTTAAGAGAAAAATTGTCCGAAAAAGATTTGCTAAACCTTGGCCAGGCCAGAGAAATAATCGGCCAATGGGTTGATTATTACAACCAGAAACGACTTCACGGCGGTATCAAATACCTCCGACCTATAGATTATTACTTCGATAATCCCGATAAATTAATCGCTGCAAGGAAAGAGAAACTGGCTCAAGCTCGAAAACGCAGAATAACCATTAATCGCGAAATGTCTAACCAGGCCAATCGCTCTAATCCTATACCAACAAAAAGTCTAATTTATGCTTGACTATTACACTTACACACAAGTATTGACATTGCCAGCGTTCGGTATCAATAGGTTTAAGGCCACGCAAGAACATGATAACATCTTATTTAGATCACCTAATCATCTAGTAAATTAGTGCTACTAATATTATGAATAAACATTTATTTTACCTGCGTTTCTGATAATTTGGATTAAGCCGGACCAATTTTCTATGGCATCTATAAGTCAAATCCCTTACATTGTGTCGCGAATATGGATTTATTTTGGATAATATCCCGATAAAGATTTGGGGATTAAACAAAGTATGATAAGCACTAAAAGCGAACTAATCAAGATGCTCCGAGGCTACAGCCAATTCGGATTCCATCTATCCCGTAAATCATGGGAAATGCTGGAATTGTCAGACATCGCCCTATCCGAATCAACCACCAAACAACTATCCGATATATACACCTTAAGGCGCCTGGCAGACCGGATTAATGAAAAACGGTATAAAAGCTCGCAGATGCCGGAGCCGATTCAAGCTGGTAAGCTGGTTTCATTAAGCATTATAAGCGATGTTTTTCGCTATATCGTAGGGTATTATTGCCAGAAAGAACATCCCGGCACAATTGCTAAAGCCGTGAACTGGGCGGCCGATCAAAGCGGTCATTCGATAGTCATCCGGCCAGCGCAATCCTTTGCCCGTTTATTTCCGCCGACCCGGGTTCTTCAAGGCATACATCCCGAAAAAGATTTTTTCCAAAAAACTGAAACCAACTTGTCGCAAAACGATTCGATTTTGAATGAGCTTATACTTTTATATTTTTCCTGTTTTAATCCGGCATTTAAACCCTATAAAATCCTTTTCGATGACGCAGAGCTGATGGCCGAGTCGCCTTATATCCCCCTGATGCAATCATTGGAGGGTTTTTTCGCTAAACAACCGCCGCTTTCTGTATTGGGGATGACGCTATTTGAATGCCTGTATGCCCCTATCCGTAACTGTTCCGATTCTCTGGAATGCCAGCTGGAATATATACGTACCCAATGGGGGAAATTTTTGCCGTTGGATTTGCTCGAACAACTGTATCTGGCTTCCGATATCCTTAAGGAAGAAAGAACGCTTCGCGGTTTAGGCGCAGGGCCTATTGATGCTCTTCGATTTGACCGCTATTTATATGGCGGCGAGCTTGGCTATAGCGAACCGGCCGCTTTCAGCCGAGATGCCGATTGGATGTCAAATGTCGTGCTTATCGCAAAAAGCGTTTATGTTTGGCTATTTCAGCTCTCGCAAAAATACCAGCGCGATATTCGACTTCTAAGTGATATTCCCGATGAAGAACTCGACCAATTGGCCTGTTGGGGATTTACCGGCCTGTGGCTTATCGGAGTCTGGGAACGCTCTTCGGCCTCGCGAAAAATCAAGCAAATCATGGGTAATCCGGAAGCGGCCGCTTCCGCTTATTCGCTTTACGATTATGTAATCGCCGAAGATTTAGGCGGCGAAGAATCACTTCAAAATTTAAAATGGCGGGCCTGGCGGCGCGGCATTCGGATTGCCAGCGACATGGTCCCAAACCACATGGGAATCTACTCTAAATGGGTAATCGAGCATCCCCATTGGTTTATTCAGACATCGTATCCGCCTTTCCCGGTGTATCAATATACCGGAGTCGATTTATCGGAAGACGGACGAGTTTGCATTCAGATCGAGGATGGCTACTGGCAGCATCGGGATGCCGCGGTCGTGTTCAAACGAATCGACAAATATACCGGCGATGTTAGATATATTTATCATGGTAACGATGGCACCAGCATGCCCTGGAATGACACAGCCCAACTGAATTTCATGCTTCCGGAAGTTCGCGAAGCCGTCATTCAAACAATTCTACATGTAGCCCGCAAATTCCCTATCATTCGTTTCGATGCCGCCATGACTCTGGCAAAACGTCACTACCAACGATTGTGGTTCCCAAAGCCGGGGGAAGGTGGCGCTATTCCATCACGGGCCGAATACGGCATGACCCGCGCTGAATTTGATGCGCAGTTCCCAAAAGAATTCTGGCGCGAGGTTGTGGATAGGGTCACGCAAGAATTACCCGATACGCTGCTACTGGCTGAAGCGTTCTGGCTCATGGAGGGGTATTTCGTTCGGACGCTGGGAATGCACCGCGTATATAACAGTGCTTTTATGAATATGCTAAAAATGGAAGACAACGCCAAGTATCGAACCACCATAAAAAATGTGCTTGAATTCAGCCCCCAAGTATTACAGCGTTTTGTCAATTTCATGAATAATCCCGATGAACGAACGGCGGTTGACCAGTTCGGGCGGGGGGACAAATACTTTGGCGTGGCCATGATGATGGTTACAATGCCGGGTCTACCGATGTTTGGGCACGGGCAGATAGAAGGATTTTCTGAGAAATACGGTATGGAATATCGCCGCTCCTACTGGGATGAAAAAGTCGATACCGGCATGGTTAGAAGGCACGAATCGCAGATATTTCCTGTAATGCGAAAACGACACATTTTCAGTGGAGCAGTCCATTTTGCGCTTTATGACTTCTATACAAACGCCGGGTATGTGGATGAAAATGTGTTCGCATATTCCAATAAATCGGGCAATGACCGGGGTTTGATCCTTTATAATAATGCCTATAACACTACCAGTGGAAGTATCCGGGTATCGACGGCTATAAATATTGCCGACGTTGAAAACGCCGTGCTGGTGAGAAGGACTTTGGCGGAAGCGTTAGAGTTAAAAACCGATAGTAACTGTTTTTATATTTTCCGAGATTATCAGTCCGGACTTGAATATATCCGCTCTGCCGTCCGGATAAGCGCCGATGGTCTGTACGCTAATCTTAGCGGTTACCAGTTCCATGCGTTTCTCGATTGGCGAGAGGTGTTTGACAATGATGGATCATGGCGCGATTTAGACAACAAGCTTCAAGGGCGAGGCGTCGCCAGTATCGAAGAAGCATATCGCGAATTGAAACTGGAGCCGATATTGACGCCTTATCGACGGTTGATGAATAAAACGATTCTTGAGGATATTCGTGAGGCAACCCCCGGGGCGAACCTACAAGTAGTTGTGTCTGCCAGAGAATTCTATGAATCGGTAAAGCGGTTTATTGGGTCTGATTCGGCCATTGAACCGCTTATTGATAAGTTCGAGAAAACATTAAATGCTATAATCGGGATAGATGTCAAGAATCCGACCCAAAAAACTGGTTCAATCACCACGGAAACTGAACCACCCGAGAATTCCGAATTGTCATTTACGCATATTTTATTTGCCCGGCTGACACTCGAATTGTTGGCCGGGGTTATTTCCACAGACGATTCCAAAATCCCCATAGAGCGAAATATCGAGCGGATCAATCAATGGTTACTTCCCAAAGTCATTCAGGAAGCTTTTACCGATTATTTGAATAATAGTCATGATGCGTACTTTGATTCCAGATTGGTTATGATCCTGATTGCGCACGCCAACATATTAAATTCGGATGAAAAAGGCAGTCTGGCCGAATCGTTTCGGGAAGCTGTAATCGCCCCTGATATCAGGGAGTATTTGCAAATTCACAGCTACAATGATGCTCAATATTTAAATAAAGAGCGGTTAGAGAGGATGTTGGGAGCGCTAATACTAAATGCAAAACAAACGCTGAAAACCGAAAGTGATTCTTCAACGCTTGAGCTCGATATTATCCGTAAAAATGCCCTATTGCTTTCTGAATCGGCCGAATCCGCGGGCTATCAAATCGATAAAATTGTTGAGTTATTGAAATAATAGCAATCGCGGCTGCTTATCAACTTAATTGCTCGACTAACTATCTGGCTATCAAAGAATTACCTTTGGATATATTTTTCGTAGATATCGTTGACATTCTTACGCGAAAATCATATCTTTTCCAACAATATTACCGGCCGTGTTTCCGGTGATAAATGAGTGTGGATGTGATAGCAATGTGCGGACAACTGCCGATAACAAGCTATTGCCGCCCAATGGACGCCGGCAAAAGCAAGCCATTTCCGATTAGTTAAACCCAAAGATCAGGCGAAAAATGGTTTTTTAAAACAAACAGGTTATCTTAAATAGATTGTGAAATATTTCACTACCGTCGATATCATTAGTATGGTTAACAAATCAAAACAATAGGCTTAAACTAATACCTAAAGGAACTTTAATGCTTGTAACCGAACAGGACCAGTTAAAGAAACATATAACCGGATGGGTGTAGCAACTGGGCAAAGACAGAGATGCCCTTCTGCCTATTCTTCAGGAGATTCAGCACAAATACAATCGCATTTCGAATTACGCAATGCAGGTTGTGGCCGATACTCTGGGAATTCATCCGGTTGAAGTCTATGGCGTTGTGTCATTTTATTCATTCTTGGATGAACGTCCCAAGGGGAAATTCATTATCCGCCTATGCCGGACAATTTCCTGCGATATGGCAGAAAAAGACAAAGTCGCCCGTCAGTTGGAAAACGACCTGGGCATTTGTTTCGGCGAAACGACTCCCGACGGCAAATTTACTCTCGAATGGACAAACTGCCTTGGCATGTGCGATCAGGGGCCGGCTTTGATGATTAACGAGAAAATGTACACCCGGGTAACTCCGACAATGGTGCAAAGTATTCTCGATGAATGCCGCAGTATCTTTGGCGTCCACACGCTTAAAAGCAGGATGGAGGCGCACACATGATTGCCACCAATCAAACCAACAAGCTGACCAAATCCACGATTAAGCCCAAAATCGGCCTTACATCGGCATTGAGCAAAACGCCGGTGGATGTGGTCAACGATATCACGGCGTCGCAACTCAAGGGGCGCGGCGGCGCCGGATTCCCTACAGGGCTGAAATGGAAATTTGCCGCCAATTCACCGGGCGAGATCAAATATGTAATCTGTAATGCCGATGAAGGCGAGCCGGGAACATTTAAAGATCGCCTTATCCTCTCCGATTATGCCGATCTGGTTTTTGAAGGAATGACAATTGGCGCTTATGCTATTGGCTCAACTATGGGCTTGCTATATCTGAGAGGCGAATATGCCTATATGCGTCCCCACCTGGAAAAAGTACTGGCCGACCGCCGCAAAAACGGGGTGTTGGGCAAAGATATCTGCGGTAAAAAAGGTTTCAATTTTGATATTGAAATTAGGATGGGTTCTGGCGCTTATGTCTGCGGCGAAGAAACCGCGCTTATCGAATCTCTGGAAGGGCACCGCGGCGAACCGCGCAACCGCCCTCCTTTCCCAGTTGACACCGGATTTTTCGATCAACCGTCTATCGTAAACAATGTCGAAACTTTCGCCTGGGTAACCTGCATTTGCGCTAAGGGCGCCGCGTGGTTTAAGGGTATCGGCACCGAAAAATCGGCTGGACCTAAGATATTTTCAATTTCTGGCGATTGCGCCAAACCGGGTGTGTATGAATTTCCGCTGGGTGTCAGTATCGCTCAACTGTTAAAAGAAGTTGGCGGTAGTGATGCCAAAGCGGTGCAGGTCGGCGGCGCTTCCGGTATTTGCATTCCAGCCAGCGAATTTAATCGCAAAATCGCGTTTGAGGATGTTCCTACCGGCGGTTCTATTATTATTTTCGGACAGCATCGCGATATGCTCGAAGTCGCTAAAAACTTCATGGAGTTTTTTGTGGAGGAGTCTTGCGGCCAATGCACGCCTTGCCGCGATGGAAACGCCGTTATCTTAAAAGGAATCGAAATGCTGGAACAAGGCCAATGTACTACCAAATATCTCGATGAACTCTGCGCGCTCGGCGAAACCATGCAATTGGCCTCGAAATGCGGGCTGGGGCAATCATCGCCTAATGCCTTTATTTCGATAGTAAAGCATTTTAAGAATGAACTGATGGGACGCGCTCCTGTTTGCGCCTGTCATGAATAGTAACATTGAAATTAGAGAAAGATAAATATGGCAGAACATTGTGATCAAAATAGCAAAAGGCGCGCCCCCCAAAGCCAGAAGCCGCAGACTATCCCGGTCGATGGCATTCAGCGGCCGCCAGTAGCGATAAATATTGACGGTCAGGATATTTCGGTACCCTGGGGTACGACAATTTTAGAGGCGGCCAAACAACTTGGAATTCGGATTCCAACCCTTTGCGCCCATCAGGATTTGT
>CAZTNJ010000125.1:0-8004 GCA_964614835.1 uncultured Ignavibacteria bacterium
AATTCCTATTTGCGAAAAGACCGACACCGCTCGAATCGATCTCAACACGCCCACCTCGATGGTTGCCGACTGGGGACAACCGCAACGGCTTGGCGAGCCTGTCAATACCCCCTGTCCTCAGGATGCTATCGAGATATCCCGCGATGGCGCGTATCTTTATGTGATGTATACCGAAGATATCCTCGGCAATATGACTCCCGAGCAAATTCTATCGCCTCATAACAATACTTATCGCCTAAAACGTATCGGCGGCCCCGATGAATTCGCTGATCCTGAATTCTACGATTTGGGAAAAGGAATCGATCAGTCGTTTAATGGCGAGTTAAGTTTTGCTCCCGATGGCGATAAAGTATATTTCCACTCGTTGCGTTCGACAAATTTGGGCTATCAGCAAAATCCTCCCACCGATGATTTTCTGGATATCTATGTAGCGGATATTATCGACAGCTTACCCGGCCCGGGCCGAAATCTGGGCGCGCCGGTCAACTCGCCGTACCCCGATGGCGAAATGGCGATTCATCCCGATGGCGTAACTCTATTTCTGGGGTCGCATCGCCCCGGCGGGATGGGGGCAACCGATATCTGGGTAACGAGAAAAAATGGCGATATCTGGAGCCCGCCGGAAAATCTCGGTCATCCAGTTAATTCCCCCGCCGATGATTACCAGCCGACATTTACTCCGGATGGCGATACGATGTATTACGCCTCAGGAAGAAACCCGCTGATTGGAATGGCTATATATCGATCAATCCGCGACGGCCGTAACTGGCGGCAGCCGCAATTAGTGATTAGGGGTCTGGTGGGAGAGCCTTCGCTGACGGCGGATGGCCAACTGCTGTATTTTGTGCATGTATTATCGGACAGCGCCGGCAATTATGATGCGGATGTTTGGTATTGCCAGAGACAATAGTATCCTTCCGGGTTGAAAATCTGGATTTTTTTCGATCTTTGTCCGGCAAGATAAACGCACGAAAGTAGTTATATTATATTATGTGGAATGTTCGATTACTAACTCAACCACTGCCGGCAGCGTTGTCCGGCTATCCCGGAACGGAATATCATTCGTAATCCGATAAGTACCAACAATAAAGGTATGGCATAATCCCAGACATCGATAAAAATTATGCGCATGGTGTCCAATAAATATAGAACCCCCAGACATATCAGAAAAGCGCCAAACCACATGATTAATCTCCTCTTATCTGTCTTTTCCTCAAAATACGGGAAAAATGCATTATAGTTGCGCAAATAGACTTAAAATAACTCTTGGAACAAGGCGCCCTAAACTATATTATACACTATTGATATGCGCAAACTTGCCCTCATACCGATGGTCCTTGCGGCCGCGTTCTTATCCTGCGTATATTATAACACATTCTACAACGCCCAACAGGGGTTCAAACGCGCCGAAAAAAATCAACGGCAGTCTGCCATAAACCAGGCCAAAACCAACACTAATCGGCCGCCCCGAGCCGCTCCGCCTCAAGAGCCGGCCGTCTCGGTAAACGACAAAAACCTATACAAAGAATCTATCGATAAGGCCAACAAGGTGCTTACCTATTATCCTAAATCGAAATATGTCGATGATGCCCTCTGGCTTATAGGCAAAGCTCGCTATAATATGGGCGAATATATCAGCGCGGAAAGAAAGCTAAGCGAATTAATTTCGAGCTATCCAAACTCAAAATTCGTGGAGCCATCGCAATACTACATCGGAATGGGCTACTTCTGGATGAAAGATTACGATAAAGCCCTGATAGCGTTCGGTCATATTACCGAAAAGAAAAAAGGCGCTTATAAGGATGAGGCATCCTATATGATTGCCTACATGGATTTCGTGCAGAAAAATTACCAGAGCTCACTGGATGAGTTTAACAAGTTTCTTAAAGATTATAAGGGCTCCGATTCCGCCGCATCGGCCCAATTTTTCGTCGGGGCTTGTTTGGACAGCCTCAAACGATATCAGGATGCCCGTCAGGCTTATATGAATGTGTTAAAATTCTCGCCTCCCTTCGAACTGGAGTTCGATGCCAAATTCGCCGCCGGATTAGCGGCGTTTAAACAGGATTCGTTATCGACCGGCGTCAGAATATTCAGCGAGCTGGCCAAACAACCACGCTTCTTCGATAAATCAGCGATGTTAAGATTACGGCTTGCCGATGGCAAACAGCTATCGGATAGTACCGACGCCGCGATTACCGAGTACGAGAAAATCGCCGCTGAATTTCCTAATACCTCCGAGGCTGCCGAAGCCTATTTCCGACTTGGAATGATTTATGAAAACCTGAACGATCTTACCAGAGCCAAAGATTTTTTCAATAAAGCTTCCCAGGGAACACAGGATATGGCGATTCGCAATCAAGCGCTTTCCCATTCGGCGCAATTATCGAAACTGGAAAACTATCGCGCCCGATTGAACCGCGATAAAAATCTGGCGCCGACAGATTCTATGAACACGCCTAAAACCGATTCGCTCGGTACTTTGGTTACAGACACCGCCGCGACCGCAAAAAACGAGATGTTGGCCGAATCCGATACCATCCAGAAATCGGAAACGCCGTCGGTACCAGATACCCTCGACAATCCACACCCCAATGCCGCAGTACCTACCGGCGATTCAATTCAGTCGCCGCCGGACGATTTTCTCTCCCAGATGTTGCACCGCGATTCGTTATCCCGACAAGATTTAAACCGCGGCCAGCCAATGATAGGGTCCCAATCCGGTTTGCCAATGCCCGGATTACCGTTCGATCCTGCAGCCAGGATGGATTCGATGCGCCAGCCCCCTCCCATGTTCCCAGACACATCAAGAAAAACAACTCCCGCCAAGCCTGATACTCCTATTCAATCCGCGGCCGACACGACTACAATACCCAACGATGATGCGGCAATTAGGTTCTTGCTCGCCGAATTATATGACCAGGAACTGGGACGTCATGATTCGGCCTTGACTGAATATCTTTTACTGGCGGAACAATATCCTGAATCCCCTTACGCCCCCCAGGCGCTTCTGGCCGCCGCATTCATCCATGAAAAACAGGCAGATACAAGCCGGGCCAAGGAGCTTTTCGTCAAAATCGTATCAAACTATCCGACTTCAATCCAGGCTCGCTATGCCCTAACTCGTTCTGATGGCGTTCAAATTCCTATAGAACTTGACATTTATGGGCTTTATAACTGCGCCGAGAGCCTCTATCTTG
Source organism: uncultured Ignavibacteria bacterium (assembly GCA_964614835.1). Classification (GTDB taxonomy): domain Bacteria; phylum Zixibacteria; class MSB-5A5; order UBA10806; family 4484-95; genus JAAYTW01. Next base: position 3,201 of record CAZTNJ010000125.1, read on the forward strand.
ATGGCAACAACCCCGATTCAGCAATTAAGCTGTTTTCTTATATTGAGCAAAATTTCCCAACAAGCGATTTTGCCGCTAAAGCCGCCTATGCTAGAGCCTGGATACTTGATAATACTTTATCCAGCGATGGCGACAGCGCGGCCTATTACGCTTATCAAAATGTCCTAAACAAATATCCCGATTCGCCATATATCTATCGCACCAAAATCAAATTGGGATTAATCGAAGATACAACGCTATTCGTCAATAAAAATCCCGCCCTTAAAAATGAGATGTCTGATAGCGCCAGAATCGATTCGCTGGTAAACACTCTGGGTACGGATACCATGAACCTCGCCACAAGCGGCTTGCCTATGGCCCCGCCAGTAAAAGACACGGGCGAATTTTTATATCCGGGAGGACTTCTATCAAAGAATCTAAAGGGGAAGGTGACATTCAAAATCAGGATAGACCAATTCGGACAAGTCACCGATTATCAAATACTGGGCCCATCCTGCGAATTGGCGATTGATTCGGCCGCCACGAAAGCCCTTTTAGAAAGCAGATTCGAGACATCCCAATTTACCGATCTGTCATATCTGAACATCTACTACCGATATGATATAAAATTCGCGCCGCCCAAACTCGATGAATTCTATAATCCGTATCAGAAACGGGAAGAAACGGGGCCTTAGTGAAATATTCGGATACGTACCCAGTAAAATCGGTCACGCTGCCATCCCCAAAGATAATCCGTCTCGAAATAGATTCTCCTCAAATTGCCAATCTGGCGCGACCCGGTCAGTTTGTCCAGGTCCGAATTCCCGACAAAGATACAAATATCTGGCCACGCCCCTTCTCGATTCACCAGGTAAAAAATGAAAGCCTGATACTATATATCAAGGTATTTGGCAAGATGACCAGCCATCTGGCGAAACTTAAAACAGGCGATATGTTGAGTATCACCGGACCGCTGGGTAATGGATTTTCCGAACCGCCTAATCAGGCTCGGCTCTTTCTCGTAGCTGGCGGTGTGGGACTTCCGCCACTTTATTTTTTGGCGCATACTCTTTTGGAAAAAGGCTATCCTCGCGAACTTATCCATCTTTACTCCGGCGCCAAATCAGCCGCCGATTTATTCGCTCGTGACGAGATATCCGCGCTGAATATCGATTATCGTATATCTACTGAAGATGGGAGTATAGGTATGAAGGGGCTCGTTGTTGAAACATTCGCGAACGAGTTCGAAAGCGAGAGCGGCGCCATCGTTTATGCTTGCGGGCCTATGGCGATGCTTGCTGCTGTCGCCAAAATCGCCGGCAAAAATTCTTGCCAGCTATCGCTTGAACAACTGATGCCATGCGGCTGGGGAGTATGCAATGGCTGCGCGGTGAAATTGAAATCCGATAATTCCACGGTCGAAGATGAACGCGGATTTCGCCTGGCCCGAGTCTGCAAAGAAGGGCCGGTGTTTGAGGCAGATAGTATCCTATGGGATTAAATCTCGAAACAAATATCGCCGGAATCAAACTGAAGAATCCTATTCTTTCGGCCTCCGGTTGTTTTGGGTATGGCGATGAAGCCTCCGAATTTTTCGATATTGGGCAACTTGGCGGAATCATTACCAAATCTATCGGCTTGCTTCCCCGTGTTGGCCATCCACCGCCAAAAGTAGCCGAAACGGCTTCAGGAATGATTAACGCTATCGGGCTTTCCAATATTGGCCTTGACCGTTTTATAGCCGAAAAAATGCCATTCTTACAGAAATGCGATACGGCAATTATCGTAAATATCGCCGGTAAAAAGGCGGATGATTACGTTAAGCTTGCCGAAAGAATCTCGGTCTTGCCCGGCGTGCGCGGAATCGAAGTCAATATCTCCTGCCCCAATGTTGATGAAGGCGGGCTGGAGTTTGGCGCCTCCGAAAAAGGGGCGGCCATGGTTATCGAAAAAGTGAAACGGGTAAGCCGGGTTCCGATTATCGCCAAGCTGTCGCCCAACGTAACCGATATTGTCGCGATCGCCAAAGCGGTCGAGAACGCCGGCGCCGATTCGATATCGTTGATTAACACATTGGTCGGCATGGCAATCGACCCGAATACAAAGAAATTTAAAATCAGTAATAAATTCGGCGGGCTGTCCGGCCCGGCTATTAAACCGGTGGCCGTGGCGATGGTTTACAAAGTCTCGCGCGCGGTTAAAATTCCCGTTATCGGCTTAGGCGGAATATCATGCGGCGCCGATATCGTCGAATTCCTGCTGGCCGGAGCCAGCGCCGTGCAAATTGGAACAGCCTGTTTCGCCGAACCAAAAGTTTTCATTCGGTCGCTTGATGAATTGATTGCGTATATGGCCGCCAACAACCATTCCGATATCAGGGAATTAATCGGGGCTGTAAAGGATATTTAGCATGACATTCAAAGATAAACTTCTGCGCGCCGCCATATCCAATAAAAGCTGGCTTTGTGTCGGTCTTGATCCCGACCCTGCCAAAATGCCGTCGGTTATCTCGCGGGATATCGGTGGAATCGAAGTATTTCTAAAAGCCATAATCGATTCGACATCCGACCTTGTTTGCGCTTATAAACCGAACAGCGCTTTTTTCGAAATTTATGGCGGACCCGGATTTGAACTTCTTAAACGTGTAATAGAATATATTCCGGAAAATATCCCGATTATCCTCGATGCCAAACGAGCCGACATCGGCAACACTTCCAAAATGTACGCGCGGGCGGCTTTCGATTATCTGGGCGCGGATGCTATCACGGTCAACCCGTATCTGGGACATGATTCGCTTAAGCCGTTTCTGGATTACGCCGACAAAGGCGTTATTATTCTTTGCGTAACCTCTAATCCATCCTCGACCGATTATCAAAAACAGGCGCTGGGAAAAATTCCGGCCAACTATACCATGCTTTATGAGAAAGTCGCTTCGTTGGCTTGTCAGTGGAATACTAATGGCAATGTCGGTTTGGTAGTCGGCGCGACCAGTCCCGCCGAATTGGCGGCGGTGCGTAAACTTGTCGGCGAAGATATCCCTATCCTGATTCCCGGCGTTGGGGCTCAAGGCGGCGAATTGGCAAGCGCTCTGAACTTTGGCGCTAATAGCTCGGGTAAGCTGGCGATTATCAATGTGTCGCGCTCGGTAATATATGCCTCCGGCGATAGCGACTACGCAACCAGGGCCAAAGATGCGGCGCTGGACCTGGCCGAACAGATGCGCGCGATTCTGCCATATAAATAAATCCTTTGCGGATATATTCGTTTTGCCTTATAACTATCTTAATATGATAGTTATATTTTTCAAATTTTCGATAAAGGAGTTATAGGATGGATCGATTTATCGGCCTGATTGGCATGGTTTTCATGTTCGGTATCGCCTGGCTATTATCGCTTCACCGAAAAAATTTCCCCTGGCGCACAGTAGCCTGGGGATTAGGACTGCAATTGATATTCGCCCTGATTATTCTGAAAACCTATCCCGGCAAATGGATATTCGAAAAATTCAACGATATCGTACTTACCATTTTAAGTTGTTCCGATAAAGGCGCCGAATTTGTTTTCGGCAACCTGATAAATCAATTTTTGCCGGTCGGCAGTCTGGTTAACGGCCAGTTCACAAATGGCGAAGGCGGCCTTTTGGCCAATGCCGGTACGGCCTTTTTCGCTTTTAAGGTATTGCCGACTATCATTTTCTTTTCGGCATTCATGACAATCCTGTATCACTACGGTATCATGCAAAAGGTCGTGTTAGCGCTGGCAAAGATTATGTCCAAAACCATGAAAACATCAGGCTCTGAATCCCTTTCGGCTTCCGCCAACATTTTCGTTGGTCAAACCGAGGCGCCGCTCGTAGTCAAACCATATGTCGGCACCATGACCAAATCGGAACTGAACGCGATTATGGTGGGAGGATTCGCCACGATCGCGGGTGGCGTGATGGCCGCTTATGTCGGTTTGCTCAAAGATATCATACCGAATATCGCCGGGCACCTGATGTCGGCCTCGATTATGTCGGCTCCGGCAGGTTTAGCCCTTGCCAAAGTGATTGTCCCCGAAACGGAGGAATCGCTTACGCGCGGCGAAGTCAAATTGAAAGTCCAAAAAATCGACGCTAATGGTATCGATGCCGCATCGCGTGGGGCTACCGATGGCCTTAAACTGGCGCTTAATGTTGGCGCGATGCTGATTGCCTTTATCGGCCTGGTGACTTTAATTAACATTATCCTCGGGATGTTTTGGAAAGATTTATCTCTTACCTGGATATTCAGCAAAGCTTTCGCGCCGCTGGCCTGGATGATGGGGATTCCCTGGGCCGACTGCGGCAAATTCGGCGATATTCTGGGTACGCAAATCACGATGAATGAATTTGTGGCATATTTGAAACTTCACGATTACGGACCGCTGATGAGTCAACGAGCGGCGATTCTAGGCACATACGCCATGTGCGGTTTCGCCAATTTCAGTTCGGTGGGGATCCAGCTTGGCGGTATCGGCGGTATCGCTCCCGAACGCCGTAGCGATCTGGCAAGGATTGCGTTGCGGGCATTGGTGGCAGGCGCGTTTTCGTCATGGTGCACCTGTTGTATGGCGGGGATTTTGCTGTAGAGTTTGCTGAGGCATTTGGCATTTAAATTTTGCTGAAGATTTATTCTTGACTTGGCGGAATAAACTGTTATTTTAAACCGCCGATAAGGCAAATATTCCCCGGTAGCTCAGTCGGTAGAGCAAGTGGCTGTTAACCACTGGGTCGCTGGTTCGAGCCCGGCCCGGGGAGCCAAAATTCAATCCGCTGATTTCAGCGGTGCTTAGTTAACGCAAGACC
>CAZTNJ010000126.1:0-7965 GCA_964614835.1 uncultured Ignavibacteria bacterium
TGAATACATTCGGGTTCTATGAAATTAATCCAAAATTACGGGGAAAGTCCTGAAAAATACGCTTATCCTAAGGCACTTTATTAAATCATGGTCCCCTGAACTATCGCCGCGAAGTCATTGGCTTTAAGACTGGCGCCGCCAACAAGGAAACCATCGATACCATCCTGTTTGTAAAGCTCGGCCGCGTTATCGGGCTTAACTGAACCGCCATATAGCAACCTGATTTTGGCGAATTCGGCGGTTTTATTTTGAAGCATCCGCCGCAAAATTTGATGGACTTCCTGGGCCTGATGCGGCGTGGCGTTGCGGCCGGTACCGATTGCCCAAACTGGTTCATAGGCGATAGTAATATTAGCGAATTCGCTCACGCCATCGAAAGCGCCGCGGAACTGGTTTGCGACTATTTCGGCGGTGCGGTTTGATTCGCGCTGCTCCAGAGTTTCGCCCAGGCATACTATCGGTAATAGGCCGGCAGCCAGGGCTTTTTTCAGCTTTTTATTTACGTTATCATCGGTTTCGCCGAAAAGCTGGCGGCGTTCGGAATGGCCGATAATCACGTATTTACAGCCGATTGATTTTAGCATCGATGAAGATATCTCGCCCGTAAACGCGCCTTTGTCTTCCCAATGCATATTTTGCGCCCCCAGCATTACGTTAGAGTCACGAATCGCCATACCGACCTCATGCAACCAGATAAACGGGGGGCAGAGGACGATATCGGCTTTGTATTGACGGCCGACCAAATCGACAACGCCTTTGGCTAATGTGGCGGCTTCCGGGCGATCGGTGTTCATTTTCCAGTTGGCGGCCACCATCGGTTTTCTATTTAAATTTTTCGGCATGTCAACTCCTGTCTGTCAGGGCGGCTACGCCGGGCAACACCTTGCCTTCAAGAAATTCCAACGAGGCGCCGCCGCCGGTCGATATGTGCGAAATTTTATCGGTAACGCCGGCTTTGGCTATTGCCGCGACCGAATCGCCGCCGCCGATAATGCTAACCGCGCCTTTTTGGGTGGCTTCGGCGATGGCTTTTGCCATCTTAATTGTGCCGCCGGCGAATTCATCGGTTTCGAATATTCCCATGGGGCCGTTCCAGACTATGGTTCCGGCCTGGGCAATTACTTTCGCGAATAATTCCTGGCTATTTGGCCCTATATCAACGCCAATCCAGCCATCGGGGATAGAATTTTGAGAGACTACTTTTGTTTGGAAAGGCGCCTCTAATTTATCCGCGACTAGGATATCATCGGGCAGGATCATTTTAACATTGGCCGGTAATACAGTATCAAGAAGGCTATCGGCTTCCGCGATTCTATCTTCCTCGAGAAGCGAATTACCGATATTTAAACCCATCGCCTTGTAGAATGTGAATATCATACCGCCGCCGATCAATAAAAAATCTACTTTGCCCAATAGATTTTTAATTACATCGATTTTACCGGAGATTTTGGCGCCGCCGATAATGGCTACGAACGGGCGTATGGGATTGGCCAGAGCGTTTCCAAGGTATGTCAATTCCTTCTGCATCAAGTAACCGGCGACCGAAGGTTTGATGTATTTTGTTAGTCCTTCGGTCGATGAATGGGCGCGATGAGCTGAACCGAAGGCATCATTGATATATACATCACCCAAACTGGCCAATTTTCTGGAAAACTCCGGATCATTTTTTTCTTCTTCGGCATGGAATCGGAGATTTTCCAGTAGCAGTATTTCGCCATCTTTAAGATTGGCGGCTTCGGTTTCGGCTTTGGGGCCGATACAATCTTCGGCGAATTTAACCGGTTTTCCCAGCAGATCGCTTAATTTATCTACTACAGGTTTTAACGAATATTCGGGCGCGACTTTGCCTTTGGGGCGCCCCAGATGCGACATTAATATTATGCGGCCGCCATCGGCGATAACTTTCTTTATTGTGGGGAGCGATTCCCTGATCCGAGTATCATCTTTCACATTTCCGTCTTTAATTGGGACATTGAAATCGACGCGGGTAAGGACCCGTTTGCCTTTAACCGAGATATCGTCAATTGTCAGTTTATTCATCTTGCCTCCTTGAATTAGTCTAATCAATATTATCGGGGTCAGATATAATTGAATTCAATCAAGCGGTCAAGCTGTTTAATCAACAATGGAACACGTGGTATTGGTCGGATAGTTGCCGTTTTAAGATTCCTTTTTAGGAGTGGGCATGTTCTCCATCTGAACTCTGGTCTTATTAATGAGGGCGTCCATGGCTTTATGAAAATTAAATTCGGAGACTTCCTCATTATTTGAAACCATATAAAGCGAGCAGTCAGTTTTATAACCGAAACAGTTGGCGGCTTCCGCGAGATAACAGAATTTGAGGTAAGCGCATCTTTTTGGTTGAACCAGTTCGGTCATAGTATCACCTAATATGTTATTCGGCGTTATAGGTTAGAATTTTAATTGACAGGGGCAGAAAAATATCGGACAATTGATTGAATTTGATAAATTTATCGTAAAAGATGGCAAATAATACTTGACTGATTTTGACATTGCTTGTAAATATCGAAAGTTTTGACCGGGCGGCGTAATGGACAAAGATGATTATTCGGCTTACCGCCAGGTCGCGCAGGCCATGATTATTCCTATAATATTAGTGGTCGCGCCGTTGTTGGGGTATTACATGGGGATGTGGGTGGATAATAAACTGGATACCGGCAATGTGTTTAGGTTTATCGGCTTGGCGCTGGGTTTCGGCGCCGCCGGCAAAGAGATTTACGGTTTGATTAAAAAGGGTAGCGATAGCAGCAAATGAGCGTGGATTTTGTCGATAGAGTAATCAAGACATCATTAATATTGATCGCGATTATTTTCCCTTTTGCGGCGTTGTATCTTAAAATTCCATTCGCGTTATCGCTGGTCTTTGGTTGTTTATGGGGATGTGCCAATTTATTTTTAATCAGAATTCTGGTAACCAGGACGCTGGGCGTAAGAATTAAAAGCAAGTTTTGGATTATCCTGATAGTATTTTTCAAATTTCCTATCCTGTATTTTTTAGGTTATTTGTTGCTTAAATGGACTTATCTTTCACCCTATGGATTGCTACTGGGATTTACGGCTATTTTTATCGTAACGGTTTTGAAAGTGGTTAGTCGTTCAATTTTGAAGGCTGATTCGAAACCCGCGAAGGTTCAATGATGTTTAATTTGATGCAAATGGTTGATAATGTTGTAATCGCGGCTGCCGATAGTTTACGTATGGGTGCCGATACGCTTCACCTGGTTGATACAGCCCACGTTGCCGGAACGGCTCATGCCGCCGGAGGTCACGCACCGGAACTTCCGAACTGGCTGGAGTTGGCGCATGAGTTATTCCCGGGGCATCTGACAGCTTTCCTTCAGCATTGGCAAGTGGTAATATATTCGACATTCGTCTGGATCCTGCTATCGATTCTAGCGATAATCGCCTACAAAAAAAGGTCACTGTATCCCGGGAAACTGCAGAACACAATCGAATGGGTTGTTGAAGCGTTATATAATCTGGTTGTTGGAATATTAGGCGAACGAGGCAAGCGTTATCTGCCGTTTTTAGGGACTTTATTCGTTTATATTTTCACCATGAACATCTTGGGGCTTTTCCCTGGTATGTACTCGTCGACATCAAAACTAAACACAACTCTGGCGTTGGCGATATGCGTATTCTTGTATGTACAGTTCGAGGGGATTAGGGTTCAAGGAGTATTCGGATACTTGTTCCACCTTGCCGGATCGCCCAAATCGGCGGTGGAATGGTGTCTGGTACCGCTAAATATGCCCCTTCATATAATAGGGGAGCTGGCCAAACCGATTTCGTTGTCGCTTCGTCTTTTCGGTAATATCTCCGGCGAAGATATGCTTCTGGCGATTTTTGTTACACTGGGTATTTCATCGCTGTCATTTTTACATCCGCCTGCCTGGATACCCGGACTGCCATTACAATTCCCATTTATCTTTTTGGCTTTATTGACAAGTTTTGTTCAGGCGCTGGTTTTCACACTGCTTTCGAGCATTTATTTTTCGTTGATGACCGTACATGAGGAACATCATTAGTATTTTAATAATCCGTTAAAGGAGGAACTGTGGACGCTGAAACTGCAAGAGGATTTTTATTACCACTGACCGTGTCGGTGGCAGCTATCGGCTCGGGACTTGGACTGGGTAAAGCGGTCGGTTCGGCCATGGAAGCCATGGCGCGCCAACCCGAAGCGGCGGGTAAAATTAAAACCGTTTTTTTATCGGCGCGGCATTTATCGAGGCTCTGACCATTTACGCGTTGGTGGCGGTCATCCTCCTCAAGTAAACGACGTATGTTACGGGCAATTATCAGCCTGAATACGCCCGAGGAGGATTTATGAATGACATTGCCACATCGCTTGGGATTAAACTTCCCGAGTTATTAACCCAGATTGTCGGCTTTTTACTGGCGGTTTGGATTCTTAAGCTATTCGCCTGGAAACCGCTTTTGGGAATGCTCGAACAACGCCGGGCCCGGATAAAATCCGATCTCGACGAAGCCGAATTATCCAGAAAACAGGCAGCCGAAACTATGGCCGAGTACCAGCGGCAGCTTAAAGAAATAGACCAAACTGCGCGCGCTAAAATCCAGGAGGCTATCGCCGAGGGAAATCGCGTGGCGGCTGAAATCAGAGAGCAATCGAGAGCCGAGGCTAAAGATATAATAAGCAAAGCCCGCGAGGATTTGTCGCGCGATATCGCCAAAGCCAAGATCGATTTACGAAACGATATGGTCAATATGGCAGTGGCCGCGACCGAGAAAGTGATTGCCGAAAAACTTACTGACGATAAGCATCGGCAGTTGATAAACAAATTTCTTGATGATATAGAGCATATCAAATGAGAGAATCTCGCGTAGCCGCCAGATACGCTCTGGCTCTTTTTAAAATCGCGGTAAAAAGCGGTAACGTCGAAATGGTCGCGATTGATTTGAATCAATTGCGGTCATTCTCGTTAAGCCATAAGGGGTTCCTGCAGTTCCTGCAATCGCCCAATATAACCAACAACGAAAAAATGGCATTTTTACGGACAATATTCACAACCAGGCTGTCGCCGCAGCTGTTATCGTTTTTTGAATTGCTGTTACATAAACATCGAATCGCCCTGCTTTCGGATATCGCTATAGAATTCGAACGTTTGTTGGAGGATCATCAGGGTTTGGTAAAAGCCAAAGTTGTTACCGCCGTTCAAATCGATGAGGATATCAAGAAGCGATTGAGGGAAAAGCTGGAAAAAATCTCGGGAAAGAAAATCGAAATAATTCAGAAAATAGATAGGTCGATTATTGGCGGTATAATTGTGTATATGCATAACCAGGTAATCGACAGATCGATAAAAAGAGAACTTGAACAATTAAGACACGACCTGTTACAGGTGAAGGTATATTGATAGAGGTGCATTATGGCATTCCGCCCGGAAGAAGTCAGTTCGATATTACAAAAAGAGATAGAAAAGCACCAGGCCAAACTGGAAATGGAATCGGTTGGCAGTATCCTCCAGGTTGGGGATGGGATCGCCAGAATCTGGGGCCTTGAGGATGCCATGATGTCGGAGTTGCTACAATTCCCCGGCGATATTATCGGCATGGTGCTTAATCTTGAGGAAGACTCCGTGTCGGCGGCAATTTTCGGTCCCGATACGGGTATCAAAGAAGGGGACACGGTTCGTCGAACCGGCGCGGTAGCCCGCGTCCCGGTGGGCGATGCTCTGGTGGGCAGAGTCGTATCGCCTTTGGGCCAGCCCTTAGATGGCAAAGGCCCTATCGTTACCGAAGAGTATCGGCCGATCGAAAGCAATGCCCCAAACGTTGTTTCCCGTCAACCGGTGAAGGAACCGGTGCAAACCGGATTGAAATCAATCGATTCGATGATTCCCATAGGACGGGGGCAACGCGAATTGATTATCGGCGACCGTCAGGTGGGTAAGACCGCAATAGCGATTGATACGATTATTAATCAGCGGGATTCGGATATCTATTGTTTCTATGTGGCGATTGGCCAGAAAACATCGACAGTGGCGAGGGTCGTGAAAATTTTAGAAGATTTCGGGGCGATGGAATATACAACAGTGGTAGTCGCTTCCGCGACCGACCCCGCGCCGATGCAATTTATCGCGCCATACTCGGGATGCGCGATGGGGGAATATCTTCGCGATAAGGGCAAACACGCTCTTTGCGTTTATGATGATTTGACCAAACACGCGCAGGCCTATCGCCAGTTGTCGTTATTGGTGCGGCGTCCCCCGGGTCGCGAGGCTTATCCAGGCGACGTGTTCTATCTGCACTCACGGTTATTGGAAAGAGCAGCCAAGCTTAGCGATAAGCTTGGTGGCGGTTCGCTTACCGCGTTGCCGATTATCGAAACGCAAGCAGGAGACGTGTCGGCATATATTCCAACGAATGTGATTTCAATCACTGACGGCCAGATTTATCTGGAGCCGGATTTATTCTATGCTGGTTTCCGTCCCGCCATCAATGTCGGTATTTCAGTGTCGCGTGTCGGCGGAAACGCCCAAACCAAAGCTATGAAAAAAGTAGCCGGTTCGCTTCGTCTCGACCTGGCGCAATATCGGGCACTGGCCGCGTTCGCGCAATTCGGTTCGGATTTAGATGAAGCGACAATCAGACAGCTTACTCGCGGTAAGGCGACGGAAGAAATACTCAAGCAGAACCAGTACGAACCGATGCCTCTGGAAAAACAGGTCATGATTATCTGGGCGGCGATTCGCGGTTACATCGATGATATCCCGATAAGCAATATCAGGCAGTTCGAGACCGAATTCCACGCATATATGGAAAAAAACTATCCGGATATCGGTCATGATATCAAAAACAAGCGGGAATTGGATGACGCATTGATAAACAAGCTAAAAACAGCGGTCGAAAAATTCAAAGCCGAATTTAGGGTCAAAGCGTAACCAATCCAATTGGAATTGATGGAGTAAAGAAAATTGCCATCGCTTCGCGACATAAGAAGACGCATTCGGTCGGTCGAATCGACCAAACAGATAACCAAAGCCATGGAGTTAGTGGCAGCCGCCAGATTGAGGCGGGCTCAGACAAGGGTCGAATCGGCCCGGCCATACGGCTTAAAGATGCAACAGATGCTGGAATCGTTGGCGGGCGCGGCTGCCGGCTTGAATCATCCGCTCTTCGAAGAGCGCCAGGTGAAATCAACATTACTGGTAGTGGTTTCCGCCGATAGGGGATTGTGTGGCTCTTATAACTCGAATATTTTGCGTACGGCCAACCGTTATATAGCCGAAATGCCGAAAGATTCGGTCAGGCTCGGTTTGATAGGCAAGAAAGCTGTATCATTTTTCAAAAAACGGCCGCATCCGATAGCCTTTAAAATCGAACAGACCGGCGGTAAAGCCGATCTGGCCCTGGTGCGAAATCTGGCTAACAATATTACAGCCATGTTTCAAAACGGGGAAGTTGACGAAGTTAAATTACTTTACACAAAATTCATTTCGATAGCGTCGAGTAAAGTGATGGTCGAAAGATTTTTGCCTATCGAAAAACCGGGGGACGACAACGGCGCGAGTACCGATTATATTTTTGAACCGGATGCTGGCAGAATTTTCGGAGATCTGGTACCGCGCTATTGCCTCACGAAAATACTAATGGCGCTTCTGGAGGCGTTTGCCAGCGAATTCGGACAGCGGATGATGGCGATGGGGAACGCCACCCGCAACGCCGATGAAATGATCGAAAATCTAACGCTGGTCCGCAATAAAGCCCGTCAGGTGACAATTACTAAAGAATTGCTGGATATTGTCGGCGGAGCGGAAGCATTAAAATAACTTTTAGATAATAATTATTTTAGAATACGAGGAAAGCTCATGGAAGGACAGAATATCGGCAAATTCTTCATGTTAATTGGGCCAAATTTGTTTTGATATAACCCGCCTAAAAATTACAAAAATATTTTAAACCAAAAAAAAAAAAATA
>CAZTNJ010000127.1:0-7943 GCA_964614835.1 uncultured Ignavibacteria bacterium
GGCGGTCATTTTCAAATCGATGACCCCCAAAGAAACTGCCGCTTTAACCGTGGCCATGTTGGAATCGGGAGATAAAGTTGAATTCGATCTTAAAGATAAATTATATGTTGATAAACATTCCTCCGGTGGTATCGGCGATAAGGTATCGATTATCCTCGCCCCTATAGTTGCCGCCTGCGGTTTAAAAGTACCTATGTTATCGGGAAGAGGATTAGGGCACACCGGCGGTACACTCGATAAATTGGAGGCGATTCCCGGTTATCGTACAAACCTGTCCATGTTGGAATTTAAAACGGGCGTCGATAAGGTTGGCTGCATAATCAGCGGCCAAACACCCGAAATCGCTCCCGCCGATCGCAAGATGTATGCTTTGCGTGATGTAACCGCGACAGTTGAATCGATTCCCTTAATCTGTGGTTCGATTCTTTCGAAAAAATTTGCGGCCGGTCCAAATTCCATCGTTTTCGATGTAAAATGCGGCAATGGCGCGTTTATGAAAACACCAGAACAGGCGCATCAACTTGGACAAAGTCTTACGGATATTTGTCGCGCCATGAATAAAGGTGCCGCCTTTTTAGTTACAGATATGAACCAGCCTCTGGGTATGGCGGCCGGCAATGCTCTGGAAATCGATGAGTGCGTGGCCGCTCTAAATGGTAAAGGGCCCGCTGATTTGATGGATATTACTTATGCCCTGGGCGAACGGATGTTGGCGCTTGGCGGAATAGCCTCCGGCGACAAAGCGATTGAACTCCAGAAAAAAGCCGTTGCCGAAAGATCCGCGCTAAATAAATTCTTCGAGATGGTTGAATATCAACGAGGAAATACCGATTTGCTGGCGGCGCAAAAACCGCTGGCCCCGGCCAAGGAAGTATTCGAGGTCCTCTCCGATAAGAGCGGTTTTATGCAATCTGTCGATACCTATAGGCTTGGCCGATTGGTAATAGAGATGGGCGGCGGCCGAACCAAAGTTGGGGAGATAATCGATTTATCCGTTGGCTTTAAAATATATAAGCGTATTGGCGATAGTGTAAAGACAGGAGAGATGTTGTTCGAAATTCATAGTTCCGGCAAACCGGGAGCTGATTACTTGAAACATGAATTTCTCAAGTGTTGCGCGATTGCCGATAATCCTGCCAAATGCTTACCTTTGATTATTGAGCGGGGATAATCTTTAATAGAAAAAATCGCCGTTGGGTGTTCTACAAGGCGGCCTTTTAGTTAAAATCTCTTTTTCCCCTTACTCTCGTCAGATTTAAATCTGCCCTCTTTATCGCGTGCCGATGAATCCCCATAGTGCTTTAAATCGCATTGCGACTTTGGCAGCGTTTTCTCGGTAAAAACATCGGTTACAACCCTGCTGCACCTCGGCGATGCCAGCTTGCCCGATTCGAGGCATATCGAAGCCGTGAATATACCTTCCGGAACCACAAAATCCTCTACGGGCATATCGGAACAGGCCGATTTCATAAATTCAGTCCAAATAGGCAAAGCAGTAGTCGCGCCAACTTCGCCTTTCCAGATACCTATAGTGGTTTTATCATCATAACCCACCCAAACCGCGCATGTTATTTGCGGCGTGAAACCGATAAACCAGTTGTCAGTATGTTCGTTCGTGGTTCCGGTTTTGCCGCCGGCCGGACGGTTAAATCCCATGGCTCTGGCCGCGTAACCTGTGCCGCTATTCACCACTGTCTGGAGCATACTGGTCATTATGTATGCGGTCTGCGGAGATAACACCTCTGCCTGTTCGAATTTCATCTTTTCATTGAGGACAGTGCCATAGCGATCGGTAATCTTGGTAATATAATATGGTTCACGTCGAATGCCGCCATTGGGAAAAATCGTAAACACCGAAGCCATATCCCAAAGAGTGACCTCGCATGAGCCGATTGCGAGTGAGGGCACCGGCGTTAATTTTGTCGATATTCCCATCTTTTTCGCGTAATCAATCACCTGTTCCGCGGTCACAGTAGGCTCCATCATCAATTTAATCGCCACCAAATTACGCGATTCTTTCAGAGCGTCTCGAAGCGTCATTTCGCCGTTAAATTTTTCATCAAAATTGGATGGTCGCCACTCTTGGCCGCCTGCAGTTAATACAATCGGTGAATCCATGAACAAATCGGTAGGTTTGAAGCCATTATCGATTGCGGTTGTATATACGATTGGCTTAAAAGAGCTTCCCGGTTGCCGTAAAGCCTGAATTACGCGGTTGAATTTGCTCTGGTCAAAATCCTTGCCGCCGACATACGCCAGTACGGCGCCGGTGCGATTATCGATACAAAGTAATGCCGCCTGAATTTGCTTATAAACGCGATAAGTAGTTCCTGGTCGTGTTTCATCCGGTACCGCGATTGTATACTGCGAATACTTGGGGTTGCCTGGTTTGATAAATTTCTGCATCTGGTTTTGAAGTTCGGCCAGCTTTATGTTAATTGCCGTTTCGGCGTACTCCTGGTAGGTTTCGTCAAGCGTAGTGTACACGGTCAGGCCGCTGTTGTAGAGCGCGTCTTCGCCATATCTATCCGACAGGTACTGGCGAATCATTTCGGTAAAATATGGGGCTGTACCATTGCGTTCGTCGCGGGGATTTACGACTAAGGGCATTTTCGATAAACTATCGGCTGCCTGTCTGGATAGTTTTCCGCAATCGACCAGGGCATTATATACTATATTACGCCGGCGAATCGCTTTGTCGGGATGGTTTATCGGATTGTAGGGATTTGGCGATTTTAGCACGCCGACCAGAACCGCGCATTCGGGAAGAGTCAACTCGCTGGCGTGTTTGGAAAAATAAGTGCTGGCGGCGGCTTCGATACCGTACGCCCCTTTACCGAAATAATGCTGATTTAGGTACAATTCTAAAATTTGCTGCTTGGAATAAGTCTGCTCGATTTTAATAGCAGTAAGCGCTTCTTTGATTTTGCGTGATACGATTTTTTCGGGCGATAAAAAAAGCGATCGCGCCAGTTGCTGGGTTAGCGTCGAGGCCCCTTGCGATGTTAGATTCATGCTTACCAAATTGTGAACGAACGCTCCGGCTAACCGCCTTAAATCGATTCCCCAGTGATCGTAAAATCGACGATCTTCGACAGCAAGCAGGCAATCGGTCATGTATGGCGGGATTTTTTCATAGGGTATCATCAACCGCCGCTGTTTGTAAAATTCTTTAAGCAATTTGCCGTTTTTATCCAAAACCCGCGCCGATAAGCTTGGCTGGATATTGTGAAGCTGATCGAGGGATGGCAAATCCGATTGGAATATCGCGATCAACCCTAATATCAAAAGCAGGAATATTCCCAGCATACTGGCCCCGATTAATATGGCTAATCGACGTTTTTTCCTAAGTTTTTTGTCTTCCATACCCACAATCAATTATCACCTTATCACGATTGAAGGTCAAGCGAAAAAATAGTTACTTCTTGCCTGCCTATTTCATTTATATTATATACAACCAGCGAAAGAAAAGGTTGCGCGATGAAAGAAAAAGCTGAAATTCAATTCGCCGAGATATCCCGCGGCGCCGAGGAGATAATCCAGGTCGATGATTTAAAAAAGGCGCTCGAATGGTCGGTTGCCAATCAAAAACCGCTGGTAGTGAAACAGGGATTCGATCCGACCGCGCCGGATATCCATATCGGGCATATGGTTTCGATTCGCAAACTGCGGACATTTCAAAAATTCGGCCATCGGGTGATATTCCTGATTGGCGATTATACCGGTATGGTCGGCGACCCGTCGGGTAAAAACAGCGCCCGCAAACGGCTCACCGAAGAGGAAGTATTAGCTAACGCTGAAACCTATAAGAAACAGATATTTAAAGTACTCGACCCGGAAGCGACCGAAATCCGATTTAATTCCGAATGGTTCAAGAAACTTGATTTCGCCGGTGTGCTGGAGTTGACATCATACTATACCATAGCCCGATTGCTGGAACGCGATGATTTCGAAAAACGGTATAAAGCAGGCAATCCTATCTCGATGATGGAATTTTTGTATCCTTTGATGCAGGGTTATGATTCGGTCGCTTTGCGCGCCAATGTCGAATTGGGCGGCACCGACCAGAAATTTAATCTACTGGTGGGCCGAGCTTTACAAGAACGCTATGGCCAAAAGCCGCAAACCGTAATCACCATGCCGCTATTGGTCGGCACCGATGGCGCCGAAAAGATGTCCAAATCGCTGGGGAATTATATCGGTATAAACGAATCGCCCACGCAAATTTTCGGCAAAGTGATGTCGATACCGGATAGCCTGATATATAACTATTATCTTCTGGCAACCGAAGTAGACGAGTCCAAACTCAAGGCGGTTAAAGCCCAGCTCGAAGACAAATCATTCAATCCGATGATTCTTAAAAAAGAACTCGGCGAAATAATCGTCGCGCTATATCATAGCAGAAACGACGCCATCCATGCCAGAGAAGATTTCGAAATGAAATTCTCCAAACGGGAAATCCCCGAGGATATACCCACACTCGATATCTCCAGTCCCGAACAATCGATTTGGATAGTAAAAGTCATAGTGTCATCAGGCGTGGCCAATTCCAATAGCGCGGCAATCCGACTGATTCAGGGCGGCGGAGTGGAACTTAACGGCGCTAAAATCGCCGACAAAGATTATAAAATCGATCTAAGTCAAGCAAATACCATTAAAATCGGCAAGAAAAGCTTTTTCAAAATCAATTGGAATAAATAAATGCTCAACGTCTCCGATATGAATCTACCAAATCTTAAAAACCGATTGATTAAGTTACGGGGGTATCTTTGACATTGAACTCCTTTCCAAACAGGCGGCTGAACTCGAAGAGAAATCGCAGGCGGCCGGTTTCTGGAACGATAATCTGAAAGCCCAGGCGATTCTTCGCGAACTTGATCGAAAAAAAAACATAATCAATCGCTGGACGGCCCTTTATAAAGAAACCGAGGACCTGCTCGAATTGGCCGAATTAGCCGAATCAGAAAAGGACGAAAAGGCGCTTCAGGCCGTTGCCGAGCAGTCATCCGCCCTGGGCGCGGCTATCGAAGATTTCGAATTCAAATCGATACTCTCCGGCGAGGATGATGTCAAGAACGCTATACTCGAAATCCATCCCGGCGCCGGCGGCACCGAATCTCAGGATTGGGCGCAGATGTTGTTGCGCATGTACCTTCGTTTTTCCGAAACCAAAGCTTACCAGACCGATATCCTCGATTATCAATCGGGGGAAGAGGCGGGTATCAAGTCGGTTACCGTGGAAATCAAAGGCGAATACGCTTACGGCTACCTAAAGGCGGAATCGGGGGTGCATCGGTTGGTGCGCATCTCGCCTTTTGATTTCAATAAAAGACGGCATACTTCGTTTGCTTCGGTGCATGTTATCCCGGAAGTCGAGGATAATATTTCGGTGGAAATTCGCGACGAAGAAATCCGGATCGATACTTTCAGGGCTTCCGGCGCGGGCGGGCAGAATGTCAATAAAGTATCGTCGGCGGTTCGTATTACTCATTTTCCGACCGGAATAGTCGTCCAATGCCAGACTGAAAGATCGCAACATAAAAACAAAGAATCGGCCATGAAAATTCTGCGTTCGCGATTGTATCAATATTACGCCGAAATCGAAAAAGCCAAACAGGCCCAAAAAGAACCCGACAAGAAAAAAATCGAATGGGGTTCGCAGATTCGCTCCTATGTATTCCATCCTTATAACATGGTAAAAGACCATCGCACCGATATCGAAACATCCAATGTGCAATCGGTTATGGATGGTGACCTGGATAAATTTATATACGGCTACCTCTCTGATCCTGACCGAAGAAAGCCAGCATAGCCAGTATTCCTGAATCCCGTAATTATAAAAATAACGCGAAGGGGCGGCTTGCGGACCGCCTGTTATCCCGCATAGAGGCTTGGCCTGCTAAATACATTTCTGAATTCTGCATCGATAATAATAGTTTCATTCATAGCTCAATTATTTATAAGGTGACCGTCTAATGTAACCCGAGTTCTGATAATGCTGATATTTCCAATAAATTTCCTTTAAAAATCGGCCGATATTTTCTATAATATTCACTAACGTGGATTGAAACAGCTTAAAAGTGAGGTAACCCATGACCCACCTATGCCAACAATGCGGCCAGACATCGGAATCGGCCTCCGGTATAAAATATTGTCCCTATTGCGGCGCGCCCTATGAAGAAGCCAGCGAGATTACTCAAATAATGTCAGCTTCGGAGCCGGGCGATTCAGGGCATTCACAACCGCCGCCTTCAGAAGAACCCCAGGTCTATTATGTTCCCTGGGAGGATAAAAAGACCCTGGGATTTTTGGGGGCATTATTCGAAACCTGGAAAGAAAGCTGTTTTAATCCAGGGAAATTTTTCGAAAAAATGCCGGTAAAAGGCGGAATCGGCAATCCATTGCTTTATGCGTTGATCCTGGGGTTTATCGGAATGATCTTTCAGGTTACCTACTCGCAGATGTTCAGCCAGCTCTTTGATATTACCAAATGGATGCCGCCGATGTCTCGGTCATTCGATTATGATTTCGTTGAGCTAAACCGCAAAATCCAGTCTTATTCTAATGTATTCTCGCTGTTCATATTTCCATTTGTGGCCACCGCCGGATTCTTTATCTGGTCGGGGATTATTCACCTGTTATTGGCAATTTTCGGCTGGAAAAAACATGATTACGAATCATCATTCCGCATTGTTACTTACTCCGAAGGGCCGGCCTTCTTTCGCGTGATACCGTTTTTTGGCGATATCGTGGCGCCTATCTGGCAAATCGTTCTGACAGTAATCGGCATCAGTAAAGTCCATAGAGTAAGTATCGGAAAAGCAATCCTGGTAGTGGTATTACCAGTAATACTGGTTTGTACCTGTTGCTGTTTCGTCATTATCTGGATTGTTGGACTGGTTGGGATAACGCGATAAGATGCGATTCTCAATCAAGAAGGTATATTTGCCTTTATCAATCCATGTAATTTGGGGTGTCTTGATAGTTGGACTTATTTTTATCTGGCCTTTCCTGCCTCATCCGGCTTGTCCGTTCCATCAAATTACCGGCTATCCATGCCTGACCTGCGGCGCTTCCCGTGCAGCCAACGCCTTGTACGATGGCCGGATAGGAGATATGTTCTACGAAAAACCTCTGTTGGTGTCCTTTTGTATCGGATTATTTTTATTTTCGCTATTGAAACTTTTCGAATATATATTACATATTAAGATAGAAATGGAACTAAGCCCAAAGGCCGCGCTTTCGGGAAAAATATTAATTGGTGTTGCGGCGGCGGCCAATTGGCTTTTTTTAATTGTGAGTAACCGATGAAAATATTTTTCGCGGGCATAATCCAGGGGTCGCATCTTGGAATGGATATTCATGCCCAAAACTATCGCGAGACAATCAAAGATATCGTGCGACAGCAATATCCCGATATCGAATTGTTCGACCCATTCGAGGGTCATGAGATGTCTGTTCATTACAACGATGAGGAAGCGCGCGAAACGTTCTTCAAACATCTTAACGAAGTTTACACCTCCGATTTGCTGATAGCCTATCTTCCGCAGGCTTCACTGGGAACATCGATAGAAGTTTGGGAGGCTTACAACCGCGGAATACCGGTTATCAGTATATCCCCAATGACAACCAACTGGATTATTAGATTTCTTCCAAAAAGAAACTTCGAAACCATCGAAAGGTTCAAGCAGTTTATCGCCGAAAATAATATCGAAAAATTGTTTGCCAGAGAGGTTAGAGAGAAAGTCTGATGCCTACTTATCAATACAAATGCTCAAAGTGCGGCGACGTGTTCGAAGCATTCCAGAAAATGTCCGACCCGCCAATCGAGGATTGCCCTCGCTGCCAGGGGAAAGCGGAACGGATAATAAGCGGCGGAGCGGGTTTCCTCCTAAAAGGAACAGGCTTCTATGCCACCGATTATCGCTCTTCCGACTATAAAA
>CAZTNJ010000128.1:0-7933 GCA_964614835.1 uncultured Ignavibacteria bacterium
AAAAGGCTCAAGAAATCATTAAACAGGAAATTAATCGCCGTGGTCTGGTTATCGATGTCAGAAATGATCCGAATCTAACCGGGATAATTGGTCCGCAATATTCATTAATTACAACTGACCGCAGCAATATCCGCGATAAACTCATTGCCACTAATCCGAATCTTGCGGCCGATTTAGTGGCTTTGCTACATCGCGCCGAGGTTTTACCAGGCGATCCGGTGGCAGTAATGTTTACCGGTTCGTTTCCGGGAGCCAACATAGCCGTTTTGGCCGCCTGCAAAGTCCTCGATGCGAAGCCAGTTATTATTACCTCGGTCGGTTCTTCTTCCTATGGCGCTAACTATGAGGATTTTACCTGGCTCGATATGGAAGATATCCTCATTAAAGCCGGCCTCTGGGATTTTAAGTCATCGGCGGCTTCGCTAGGGGGAGGCGATGATCAGGGACGCGGCCTATCTCCTCAAGGCAGAATCCTTTTGGAAAATGCTATACAAAGAAATGGCGTGGAATATATTAATTCTCCTAATCCCAAACCGGGGGAAACCGCGCTCGATTTAAATATCAAAAAACGTATCAGAATATTTGATAGTAAAAGGAACGATTTAAAATACAAAGTCGTTATTAATGTCGGCGGCGGATTGGCGGCCGTCGGTTCTACACAAAACGCCCGTTTGATTCCGCCCGGATTTTCCGCGTCTTTAAGAGGTCGTGAATTTCCATCCAAGGGAGCATTAAATATCCTGGCTGGCCGTAGAATCCCCGTAATTCACTTGCTTGATATGACAAATTTCGCCGAAAAGCATGATTTGCCCACCGAAGTCACTCCCGAGCCGGAAATCGGCAAGGGTCCGGTCTTTTTCAAAGAACAATACTCGGTGGTTTCTACCGCTATTTATACTATTATTTTGTTAGTGGTTTTGATAGCGGCAGTCCGGCTGGATTTAAGATATTATATCGTAAAAAATAAGCATCTTTTTGTTCGTAAACCTCGGTGAGGTATAAATGAGACATGTTGTGATTTTTATTCAGATAATTTTATTCGCGCTGGCTCTATTCGGTTTGGCATTTTCCCAGGAGCAGGTACTTTCGACTCAAAAGGCCATTACTCCATTTGGCCGCCCCGGCGAAGTCGCTTTTGATGCCGGAAAAGGAAAAGCGTATAAGTATTTTAAACTTGCCAAAGGGCAGGCGATGGGGTTTGCCGTAGAGGGGCCAACCAGCGTCGAAATTAGAAGCAGAGCCGGTCTCCGCGGGCCTAAATTCGTAGCCGAGTATCAAATTCAAGTTTGGGAAGGCGAATTTCTTACTCATGCTGATAAACTTAAAAGCAAATTGGTTAGCGCGAAAATTACAAATACGAATCTTCTACCGGCCAACGCCGAGATAACTCGTTTCGAAGTTCCTGCCGGAGTCCATAATTACCGTCTCTGGCTCGTATCCGATAATGTCGATACGGCTTTCGTACGAATATTCGTCAACAAGCCGGGGACTGAATCCGATACTAAAGTATCGCTCTGGCCTTTGGAATACCATAAAATGGTACATCTCT
Source organism: uncultured Ignavibacteria bacterium (assembly GCA_964614835.1). Lineage (GTDB taxonomy): Bacteria > Zixibacteria > MSB-5A5 > UBA10806 > 4484-95 > JAAYTW01. Next base: position 1,550 of record CAZTNJ010000128.1, read on the forward strand.
ATTCCAAAAAGAATCAAACGGCCTATTATTTAATGGATAAAACTAAAGGCGTTAAAATTAAACTCACCGGACCCCTCAATTTGACTGTAACCGCCAGAGCAAATTACAGCGCTGATATGGAAGGCCGAATTGGCTATTCGATTTCGGTTATGGAAGATAATAAGGAACTACAGGTGCTAAAATCCACCACCTCCAAATCGCTATCGATGGCTTATCAGGATTTATCAGGTGTAGTGCCATCCCAGCCATCCGAATTTGTCTTAAAAATACCTGCAGGAACACATATTCTCAATTTTATTTTAAAAGAATCGGAAGCCGAAACTATCAGTATCCGCTTTTCTCTGCCGGAACAGGTGGATTGATATATGGCAAATCGAATTGGTTTGAAAGCGGTCATAATCGTGTTTTGTGCCGGAACTTCATTTGCGCTATTTTCTCCGGCCGCCATAAATGCTAAAAACCCAGCCTGGGATTTCAATTTTGGCCTGGGCGCTGGTTATGATGATAACGTGCTCAATTATTCGGACGCGGACTTAGACCAATTCGATACAACAACAATCGATTCTTCAGGCAAATTCGGGATAGATTCAAAAGATGATTTTATCCTTTCGCCAAAGGCCGGGATTATCTTTAAAACAAAAGCCCTTAAACATTCACTTCATATTGGCCTTGATGTCGGATACAATATATTCATAAAAAATGACATAAAGAACTATGGCAGTTTTGGTTTCTGGTTTAGAGAATACTTTCGGAAAGGTGCATATTTGCAGTTTTCCGGTTCATATATCCCGGATTACTATTACCGAAACCTGTTCCTGACCGGCGGCACGTATGAAAAAGCCCAATATGATAAAATTGGCTTTGGCGCCAAATTTTTAACCCGGCTTTACAGGGGGCTTAATGGCTCCGCATCTTATCGATACGAAAATCGCGATTTTAATCGGTTATTTAATGAGCGGGATCTTAAAACCAACAATTTTAATGTCGAATTGATTTTTCAGCCAAGACGGTCATATAAGTTTTGGGGCGGTTATGAATTCTCGATCGCCCGCGGCGCCGGCCGAGATAATCAATCTTACCGCCGTGATGTTTCCTACGATTCTTTTTTGTTCTGGTTGGGTTCACGAGTTTACTTTTCGGGTCTTAGCGGTAAAGCGATGAATTTGGGCGCGGTCGTTTCCTTTAAAAATACCTTGTTCCAAACCGATAAACTTACCCGGGAAGATCGCTATCGTTTTGGCCGAAAAGACGATCGATGGTCGATAACGTTTAGCGCCAATCATAACTTAACCGAAAAATCCGCTTTAGGATTACGTATAAATCATGTCGATAATTCGGTTGATTTACCGGCCAGCGATTTAAAGCCATACCTTGATTTTGGCTCAACTTCCGCCAAAATTGTTTTTGATTATTCATTCTAGGTATTGTAATATAATCCCATAAGAGGGATTTTATGAGTATCGCCGCTTTGGGTATTGTTTGCCTATTGATGGTCGCGGGAGAATTCGCCGGAAAAAATACGGTAGCAGATTCCATGAATATAGAGCCGACAGAAAGATTGACTATGGTGCGCGAGCAAATCGAAGCCCGCGGCATTAAAAATAAGGCGGTGCTCGAATCGATGCGAAATATACCCCGCCATCTTTTTATACCCGAAAACTTTCGTCAGGAAGCCTACGAAGATGAACCGGTACCGATTGGCTATGGCCAGACAATCAGCCAACCATACATTGTCGCTTTGATGACAGAACTGCTGGAATTAAATTCCGACTCTAAAGTACTGGAAATCGGCACGGGTTCAGGTTATCAGGCCGCTATTCTTTCGACCCTGGCCGATTCTGTTTTCTCAATCGAAATAATTCCGGAGCTTGCGGCCGCGGCCGACTCGATTCTAAAAGAGCTTAATTATAAAGTCGAAGTCAAATGCGGCGATGGTTATCGAGGCTGGCCGGAACATGCGCCATTCGATGCCATTATCGTAACGGCAGCTCCGGAAAAAATCCCGCAGCCTCTGATTGAACAACTGGCCGAAAACGGACGTCTTGTAATCCCGGTAGGCTCTTATTATCAAGAGCTTAAGCTGATCCGCAAAGTAGATGGGAAATTAATCGAGACCAATATCGCTCCGGTGCGATTTGTTCCAATGACTGGCGAAATCGATAAAAAATAGAAAATGACCATTCCGATTTTTGGTAACATCCGAGCGGACCTGTCGTATTATTAACTGTCGGGAGAAAAAAGACAATCAAACGAAGGAGACAGTATGCCGTCAAAAAGACTTTATCGTTCGCGTGAACATGCAATGATCGGCGGCGTGTGTGCGGGTATCGCCGAATATTTCGACACCGATCCATCCTTAATAAGATTGGCCCTCGTGTTGTTATTTTTCGCCGGGGGAGTAGGTATCTTAGCCTATATTGTCGCCTGGATAATCGTGCCGCAAAAACCGCTTATTACGGCCACTGCCAGCGTCGAAACGGCGCCGGAGGAACCGGCAATCGCAACTCAAACCGATTCGGTCGAAGAGGTCAATCGGCCACGATTTATTCTGGGCATAATTTTAATAGTACTGGGCGGCCTGTTCCTTCTGGGAAGCCTGCATGTCTGGCATTGGTTCTCCTTTTTCCGCCTCTGGCCATTGATACTTATTATTATCGGGATTATGATTATTGCCAAAGGGATGGAGAAAGGTGAAAGTCATGAAAATTAGTTCTGTCCGCTGGGGAGTGATATTCCTGGGAATTGGCCTGTTTTTTCTGGCGATCAACCTGGGATACTTAAGCCACCATGTTTGGTGGAGCTTGATAAGACTATGGCCAGTATTTATAATCGCGATTGGAATCGAGATGATATTCAGGGCGGGTAGTTTACGCTATCTGGCGTTTTTATCGCCATTAATCATTGCGCTGGCATTTATATATACGGCCGTTTCTGAAAACCGGTACGATAGTTTCAATTGGCGATATTCTATCTATTCGAACGATTACGATTATTCTCGCGATTCCAAACGATTCGAGTTTGAACGAGAAGATTCCCTTACATCCCTTCAGGTGAATTTCGATTTTACGGCCGGTCAAATTTGGGTGGGGCCAACTTCGCGCTCGTTATTCTCGGGCGATTTTGAATATTGGCGCGAATCGCCAACCTGTAAAATGGAGCGTAACGAGTCATCGGCGAAAATTTACGTTAATTCCGAAGAAAATGGCAAATGGCGTTTTTGGAATCGACGGCATTCGAGTAACGATGCTCGGGTATTTATTGGCGATTATTTGCCGGTTGATATACGACTGAAATCTGCAGCCGCCTCCGTTGAGATGGATTTGGCCGATATGATTGTGAAGAATGTGAGAATCGAGGCGGGCGCTTCTGATATTTCGCTGAAAATTGGCTGTCGTTCCGAGAATATAAAAATAAAAGTAGATTCGGGCGCATCCAAGGTTAATATAAGCGTACCTTATGATATGGGCGTGCGGCTTAACATTGATGCTGTTATATCGCCTACGCATTTCCGGGGAATCAACCTAAGCAAAATTTCCGGCGGTTACGAATCCGATAATTACTCAACCGCGTCATGTAAGGCCGAAATCAACCTGGATTCGGGAGTATCATCGATAGAGATCGAAGGTTATTGATAATCCGGGAATAGTAACCGTTTCCCCTCGCGATATCCTTTTTCGAACATTACGATATTTTATCGCGAATGCATATTCCATATCTTATTGCTTTACCGATATAAAATTCAATATATGGGAACCAGCGGCGGGCGAGAATTGGTATTAATAGGGCAATCTGATAATTTAATCCGAAACCTGCAATTGATATCAGGCGGATGGTTGAAATTGTCGGTTTCCGATGGTAATAGAGCGCTACTAATGGCTTGACTTTTAACGGTGATTCGGCTAAATATTTCCCGGTTAACAAAGGCAACAGGCGAGTTAATATTATTCGCCATGTTTGGATTGCCGATATGATCGCTGACAATTGAGATAATTGATATTTGAAAAACGCTTACATCCAAAGGAGTAGGAGCAAATCGTCATGAGTGGACTAATTATTCTGGTAATTGTGATCAGTTTATTTGGCCTGCTATTCGCGGCTTATTTATCGCGATGGGTCCTGCGTCATGGAACCGGTACGGATGCCATGCAGAAGATATCCAACGCCATCAAATCGGGCGCGGAGGCATTTCTACGTAGACAAAATCGAACGATCCTGTTGCTGGCCGTGTTGCTGGCCGCTATCCTGTTTTTAGGTTATGGTATCATGCGAACACATCGGGATTTCGATCCGGTTGGCAGTTCGCTTGAATTAGCGCTCTGGATTACTATCTCATTTTTATTCGGCGCGATATGTTCGGTTTTTGCCGGATATGTCGGTATGTGGATTTCAATTCGTAGCAATATCCGCACAGCTAACGCCGCTTTAACCAGCCTTAACGATGCCCTGCGAATAGCCCTAAGGGGCGGAGCAGTTTCCGGACTCCTTGTCGTTTCTATGAGTTTGTTGGGGGTCGCCGGATTATACGCTTTGGTTCAGGCTGTGAGCTCTATTAAAGACCCATCGCGTATCCCGCTTTTGATTGTAGGGTACGGATTTGGGGCTTCATTTGTGGCATTGTTCGCCCAATTGGGCGGCGGTATTTACACCAAAGCCGCCGATGTCGGCGCTGATCTGGTTGGTAAAGTCGAAGCCGGTATCCCGGAGGATGACCCTCGCAATCCGGCCGTGATAGCCGATTTAGTAGGCGATAATGTCGGCGATTGCGCCGGCCGCGGCGCGGACCTGTTCGAATCCACCGCCGCCGAAAACATCGGGGCAATGATTCTGGGCGCTTCGCTGGCTGCCGCCGCAGGCGAGGCCAGCATGCAATTTTCCATGGGAATCGTTGGCGTGATTATGTTCCCATTGGTGGCCCGCGCTTTTGGAATCATAGCTTCGATTATTGGTATCTGGATGGTTAAACTCGATAAAGAAGAGAAGATGGACCCTATGACCGCTCTCAATCGCGGATATTATATCGCCGTGGTTTTAGCGATGATTGCTTTTGGCGCGGCCACTCGCTGGTTGCTTTATAGCGAACAGGCTCCGAACGCCTGGTGGCATTTCTTCGCTTGCGGGATAATCGGCGTGTTGACGTCGGTAGCGTTTGTCTATATCACCCAGTATTATACCGAATATAAATATCGTCCGGTTAAAACTATCGCGGAAGCCTCTAAAACCGGCCCGGCAACCAATATCATCTCCGGTATCGCGGTCGGTTTTGAATGTACCGCTTATCCGGCTTTAGTGATGGGCGCGGCTTTGTTGGGTGCATACTACATCGGCAATTCCAGTGGCTTGCCCAATGCCGGATTATTCGGTACTGCCGTGGCCACGATGGGCATGCTGGCCACCGCCGCTTACATCCTGGCCATGGATACTTTCGGGCCGATTACCGATAACGCCGGCGGTATCATCGAAATGTCCAAGCAACCCGAAGAAGTTCGAGTTAAAACCGATAGATTAGATTCTGTCGGAAACACCACCAAGGCTTTAACCAAAGGTTACGCGGTCGGTTCGGCGGCCCTGGCGGCTTTCCTGCTATTCCAGGCCTATATTGACGAAGTACTTCAATATTCCGGATTGGGGCATAAGTATCATTTTTCGGTCGATTTGTCGAACCCCGTGGTATTTGTGGGCGCTTTGCTCGGCGCTACCCTGGTATTCCTCTTTGCCGCGTTCGCAATTCGGGCGGTTGGCCAGGCGGCCCAATCGATTATTTCTGAAGTGAGAAGACAATATCAATCGCTGCCCCGTGAAAATGATATGATCGTATTTCCAAAAAATTTCGAGCCGGACTATGGTACCTGTGTCGATATCGTCACTAAATCGGCGTTACGTCAAATGATTCTACCTGGATTGCTGGTAGTGTTATCGCCAATAGCCGTCGGTTTGATATTCAAAATATTTATCACGCCCGATAATCCACTTATTTCGGCGCAAGCCGTGGCAGGTATGCTGATGGTCGGTACAATCGGTGGTATTCTGGTGGCGCTCGTTTTAAACAACGGCGGCGGCGCTTGGGATAATGCCAAAAAATATATCGAGGCCGGAGCCCACGGTGGCAAATACTTGACATTGCCCGATGGCAAAAAGGTCAAGAACCCGGTGCATAGCGCGGCAGTAGTCGGTGATACGGTTGGCGATCCATTCAAAGATACAGCCGGCCCATCGCTGCACGTTTTAATCAAACTGCTATCGACAATCACTCTGGTGATGGCGCCCCTGTTTATTTAGCAATGTTTTGAGTAGGTCAAAAGCCCCCAAGATTCCTGACAATATTAAAGGCGGAATCGTCCTCGATTCTGCCTTTTTATTTTAAAATTCTTGCGTTAATATCCTTAT
>CAZTNJ010000129.1:0-7893 GCA_964614835.1 uncultured Ignavibacteria bacterium
AATCAACAATGATTTTTCCCATTGTTTAAAATCTGCTTAGCAAAGTGGCCTTAAATCCTCTAAATGTCGGCCTTAAAGTACATACGCCTCCCGAACAGACAAATCCGCCCCGTTGTCCGCCATAAAACAATGTCAGGTCGTGATTTGGATACCTGAGCATCGCCTCGATATAAAGCATCTCTTCCGGATCGCTTTTCACGCCAGGATCAGTTGATCTAAGTTTATCTGACCAACTGCCGCCGACTGTGAGAGAATACCGTTGATTTCTGTCATAGCCTATACTAAAATACTTTTCGGTATAGTCCAGCGAGTCCCCATAAATATCTCGTTGTTCGTAGATTATATATTTTATAAAACTCGCGTCCATGATAAACGAGTTTTGTTCGTCCATTGTATAGTTTACTTCCAGCTTGGGCGTAATTTCGTTTTGTTCCGAATGTTTAAGGCGATCCAGGCTGATTATAAATTGGTTGTCTTTATAGTAAGTACCATGAATATCGGCGTAAAAATTGCTCATGGTATACTTCGGGTGACTTAAATCTTTACTTAGCGCTTCGGAATAGTCAACTACGCCAAACCAATACAGAGAGGGAGCCAAATGCAATCCTACACGCCAACCTTCCTCACCATCGACATTATATTGCGATAACAATGATCTTTCCTGATGGTTGACCGCCGGAGGTTGATTAATTCGCAGACCTGATATTGACCTGTTATCGACCAATCTCTTATAGTTTTTATATTCTATAAAACCGGCAAGTTTCCAGTAATTTAATGACAGATTGGTATATGTACCGTCGCCATCGCGATCAATCACCTCGGTTGAATCGACACCAAAATACAGACTATCGCCATCGCGCCGCGCGTATTCCACATACCAGTCCAGGAATTTGTAATTGATCCGGGCGTTCACCTCATCGTAATTGCTTCGCAGATTATTGAAACCATCCGACTCCAACAGCCGGACATAACCGCCGCCAACTTGGAAAAACTCAACCGGTTTTAATTTACCGTGAACCCCTCGTACAACCGGCTTTTGATTGAATGATATCTTGCGGCTTCCCGATAAAACATCGAAATCTATGTATTTGTATTTGCCGGAAACCCTGATACCTTCCAGAGGGATATCTACCTGGACATTTTCATCGCGATAAGCGTTTAAGATCAACCCCCTATCGAAAACCTGGTAAAACGTGCCGGCATGAATCGAAAGCCCATTGTCTTCCCAGCCAAAATATCGCTGAGTTATCGAATCCATAGGCTGATTCGCGGTCTCCGTGTGTTTTACTTCATACCAAATTCCCGCATAGAAATTGTCCATGCTTAGATCAAATTGGAATCTATTGGCAACCGAATCAGCTTTAGTATCATGAAAAAGATAATACCGCCCGTAATTGCCGGCCGAAATATTCAGGTCGCCGGCCTGAGCATTAACATAAAATCCGGCCATAAAAAAAGATAGGATTAAAAATAATCCTATCTTTAATGAGGCCGATTTACAACAACTACACGATGTAGAAATTTTTTTCATCCCTTATCCCGGTTTTAAACTTTAACGTCCTCACTATCCCGAAAACTGGCTTATTTCTTGTCTTCTTCCGCATTGCCGGCATCCGGCTTAATCTCAACCGCCGGTAAGAGTTTTTCGACTTCCTTGCTCAGACTGGCTTCGAATCCCGGAGTTAGTCCATAATACGATTTAACAATCACTCCTTCTTTATTGACAAGGAATCCGTAAGGTACTCCCATCCCTTTGTACTTACGCGAAAATATTTCGCCAGATTGATCTAGTAAAATTCTATAGGGCAATTTTGATGATTCGACAAACGGCTTTACCACCCCTTGTCCCGATTTGTCGATTGATACCGCCAAAATCTCCAAACCTCTTTTGTGATATTTATTGTAAACGTTAATCAGCTCCGGAATCTCCCTTTTACAAGGGCCGCACCAGGTTGCCCAAAAGCTGATAAATACGGGTCCTTTGGCATATACATCGGATAATTTGACATTATTGCCGTTTAAATCAGGAAGCGTAAAGTCGGGCGCTTTTGAGTTTATCGCCTGACCGTAAGCCGCCAAGCTTAGAGTAAACGCGATCAATAATGCCGCGAAAATTGTCTTTTTCACATGCTCTCCTTGATTATTTGAGATAAGTCATTCTTCCCGTTAACGTTTTATCGCCAGCAACTATTCGATAAAAATACATTCCGCTGGCGGCGCCATTCCAACTGGCCGCGTCGATATCAACATTGTTTACTCCCGAAACCACCGATATGTTTCGCGAATCAACTTTACGACCAAGTTGATCGTAAATGGCCAAATCGGCATTTCCCGCAAATCCCGCTGGCGCTGTAAACGATACTATCGTATTACCGTTGAAAGGATTCGGGTAATTGCCGCCTAATACAAAATCCGCGGGTAGGTTAGCTGGTTCGTCGGCGATTCCGACTGCTGTAGTATCGATTCTAGCGCTGTACGTATAATTCAGCGAACTGCCATTGAAAAGGCAAGGAATAAAGGTAACGGCGGCAAATCGAGTGAAATCCTCAATTATAATTTCGCCATCGCCGTTTGTATCCGTCGCATATGTCCCGAATTCATGCGAATTGCTGGTAATCGATTTTACTACCGCTATTTTCCACTGGCCGCTGTTGTTGCCATTGAAAGTAAAAATCAATCGGCCGGTGCGTCCGCCTCTGGTAAACATGATATAATTACATCCGAGGGCGCTGGGAGCGTAACTGGATGTATTATTCGTTACCGGATAGGTCGTATGCGTTCGCATGATTCGCACCTGGCTATATGAACCACCCTCGATATAGTGCTGACCGTCATTGCGCGCGCCGGTCAAAAAATTCCAGGTGGCGTATTCCGGAAACGCGTTTTCCATGCCCGTCGCGTTTTCATCCAATACTTGCATCACAGCCAGATACGCCGAAGATGGTATCGTCCACTCCCAGATTGTTTTTATGATATCCATGCCGAATCTTTCCGAAAGGTAGGTTGGCCATAAAAACGCGCCATATTCAAATCCGCCATTCGCGGTAGTCATCGTTAGATGAGTATTTTGCATAAAATATGAAAGATAAGCATAGTTATCGTTTATAGAATCCCACATCACGTCTTCCATCCAGGTCGAACAATTTTCCATAAACCAGGATCCGGCATTGCTGTTATAAGCAAACTGAACCGCATGGAAAAATTCATGGGCCGATGTTACTTTCATGGGAAGAGTTCTGTCGGTATACCCGAATCCATTGTAAGTCGGATCTACAAAAATATACGATGTGTAATCGTTGCCGCGACCCGGGTACTGGGTCGATGGCGACTCCGGCCAGGTAACTCCATAGGCCCCCGAATATGAGTGCATATAGACATCGTATATGTCAGTACCGCCGCCATTGGTGCCGTCGCCGGGGGGCGTGTCATAACCAAGAGTATCACATTCATAGGCCCAGGCGCGATCAAAATACTCGCCGGTACGGTTGACATAGTCCGGCACCCCATCCGCCGGGTTAACATCGACAGTCGGCTGGTAAACCGCGTGAGTGCCCGCTGTATCATAATGAATAACGAAATGGCCGCCGGGAGTGTAATAATGCTTTTGCTTGGTTTGCCTGGCCAAAATCATCGAATACTGATTGAATAAAGCCGGATTTATTGATCCCTTATCGGTCATAATTTCGACAACCATTGCGGTGGCGTCCTTCATCGGTTCCGTAATCTGATATTGGGGTGGCAAATTTTGCGGATTTGTTAATAATGTCATGGCATATTGCACTCGTTCATCAGCGCTAATTTTGCCGCTTAAATAATCTTCCTGGATAGCCTGCCATCCGCCAGCAAAGGCTAACCCAGTTAATCCCATAATAATACATGTTGTTAGGAACAACTTCATAACGTCTCCTCATCTTTATTCTTCATTACCATTAATCTAAGCTTAAATCGTTTATTGTCAATTCCTTTGTCATCAAAATAGCCCTAAAATTAACAACTACAAGTAGCTGCCCGATTATTTAATTAAACCGTAATCGGGTAATACCATGTTCCCCATAATGTTATTATGCAAAAAGAGGGCCAAAAATAGAGAAGAAATCAAACGCTATGACCCGCTAATAAATCGCTCCAAATGAGAAATAATAACGGGGTCGCGGCGATATTTTATCCAAATCGGTGCGCCAGGCCATATCGTAGCGAAGAACGAATATTCCAAGATTCGATTGGATACTGTAGCCTATGCCGCTTTTGGGAGTATCCAGCTTGGGGAAGCCCTCGTTTTTATCGAAAAACCGGAAATCGCTTGATTTATCGAATGCCGCGCCAATATCCCAGAAAAGTGAACCCCTGATATACCCCATCGTCAATCCAAGCGGGAACCGGATTTTGAGATAATCCACAAACGGGAAACGCGCCTCCATATTCAATAGAAAATAATTTTTCCCCTTAAATTCAAAATATCGATATCCTCTAAGTGGAACAACCAGTTTATTGACATAGATATCTTTTACGCCATATATATTTTCTGTTTTTTGTTCCGGACCAATCCAGTAGGGGGTCCCTCCCAGATAATAATCTCTGGCGCTGTCCCCACGGGATAATCCTCCCGCAAATCGGATCGCGAAATGATATTCGCCGGCAAAATGAATATACTTCCTGTAGTCAAGTTCGTAGGATGTATAAGAATATCCCGCCGATGATGTTTTAAATGATTTTTCCGCCGAGATCTTATATCGCTGACCATACACGGGGCCGACAATTCCCCAAATGACTTTATCCGATACATAGCTTAATCCAGCAGTCATAAAACTTGTCGTTTGGTTGGGGAAATCAAGGTCATATTCGCGATCGATTATCGCTTGGGTTAAATTCAATTCCAGACGATCGAATTTCGAAAACGGATAACTCACCAAACCCAGAGCCCCGTATAATCTGTCCGCAAAATAGTATCCATTATAATAATCATAATACAGGTTTTTAAAATGAAACGCCCCAATCCCGTAGTCTAATCGTTTGGCAAGATAGCTGTAAACTAACTGGATATTCCACTGGTCGACATATAAGTCGTTTATATCGAATGCCGCTTGTATCTGATGATTCCCCATCATGTCCGTTACCGAAATATACGATTGCCCCTGAAGCCCATAAAATGTGTTGTAGGTAAAACCGCCAATCATCAGCTCCGGCGCGAATTTCGGTTTATACTTATTCCTTTTGAATGTACCATCAGCGTGAAGATATTTGATGGTGTCTTCAGGCAAAGGTTGATCTATGCTGGTTATCTCGGTTTTTAAACTATCCTGAAGCGTGCTATCCGCCACAATCGATTCAGGCTGTTCGTCTTCAGCTTTAAATACATATCTACTATAATCTAATTGCTTTGGGGGCAAGGTTGTATCGGCAGATGATTCCTTCGTTTTTTCGGCCATCCGAATACCCAATTCAGGAAAGAGTTTGCCGGTAAGCCGAAAACTTGTCGGTTCAAGCTTTTTGGCTTCATTTACGGGCTTAATGTCCTTTAACACCACAATATCATATCCATATTGATTGAACGCGCTAATTACGATTTTATCCCCCTCGGGAGACCAGGATGGCGAAAATGCCCCGGTTAAAATGTCGGTAACCGGAAAATCATCCCCTGAAACCAAATCGCGTATATAAATATTGGCGATACCATTTCGATACGATACATACGCCAGCATCTTCCCATCATACGAAAAATCGGGTTGTTGACTCGAAACGCTATCGGCGGTGATTGCCGTTATGGTGTTAAGCCCCAAATCGAACATAAAAATGTTATGATTGCCATATGTGTAATTTGAATCGACGATACCGCTGACCGGCCGGTCTGATGTGAACGCGATCTTCCGGCTATCCGGCGAAAATTTGGCATCGATATCTTCATAGGGATCAGATGTCAATCTGGTAAATGCTCCACTTTTAATGTCATATACGTAAAGATCGGAGTTCCCCGCTTTCATGCCCGACACAACCACCTTATCGCCTTGAGGCGACCAATTCGGATTGCGCATCGCATCCAGGTCTGGCCGGAATCGTTTGTAGATTTTTTTCTTGTCCACATCCAGGAAAAATAATGCATCTCTACCATTTGACTTTGAAATAAATACCAGCTTGTCTCCCTGGGGAGCCCAGGATATCCCGGATGTGTACGAGTGGAGAGATTCCAAGTCCCCCGAACGTTCCGCCTTAACGACTTTATCGATTACCCGCCCATCTATCGCCGAAATTATATAGATTTCGTTGAAACGGTCGCTGAAACCATCCCGGGGGTTGGCCCTATCGGTCGTAATCGCAATTCTGTCGCCTTTAGGCGACCAGGCCGCGTTGTGATTATATATCGAACCGTCCTTTTGATGATTTGTTAACAGCTTGCCGATTTCATCAACCGTCTTTCTTTTTGATATGTCGGGCCAATAAACCCGTCGAAGCTCTTTTTGCCAGTCATCAGATAATTTTTTTATCTCTAAACCGGTTACCAGTTTCATAGCCCGGTTCATCGATAAAGTTGTTTTTCCTTTATTTAATAATTCCGGAATCAACTCCGTACCGTAAAGCTCGGACATATAAATTAAAATAGACTGCCCGCCTTTATAATTTAAAAAACCGTATAATTGGTCCAATGGCGGCATATAGCCGCCGATTATGGCATCACGTACGTACATGTCTGCTTCGTAATCCCAGCCCTTTCTCGATGAATATTCGGCGAAACCTTCCGCGAGCCATAACGGCGGGCTAAAAAAGGCTTGCCGGGCCAGAAGCGAACTGATGTCCTTGCCATATAATAGATTGAACATTACCGCGTGGGTTAATTCATGGTGGAGAACATGACGGAAATCCTCATACGATCCCGTAAATGGGATGACCATTCGATTCTTGAAAACTTCTGTAAATCCACCGACAGCCTCCGGCATTATATCCGATATAACGTTGGTTTGTTGAAAATCGTTGGGTGATGAGTAGATAATTACCGGAATTCTGGTTGTGATTTTATGTTTGAGCTGTTCAGAAACAATTTTATAGGCGTCCTCAAGGGTTTTTGCGGCAAAACTGGCGATAGAATCCTGACCCTGATTGAAATAGACATTAAAGTTATGGGTTTGAATATAGTACCAGTCAAGGTTCTTATACTGGACTTTATTTTGGCCAAAATACTCCTCCTGACCAAAGGCAATGCCGACCAGTAGCAGTAATAAAAAGATCGTAATTTTCCGCACCATTCACCTCTAATATATTAACATTTAAGGGTTAAATCCCGTTCCATTAATATTTACGCTTCCATACGCTTAATTTCGGCGCCTAATTGAGTCAACTTGTCCTCAATCCTTTCGTAACCGCGATCAATATGATAGATCCTTAAAATCTCGGTTGTTCCCGATGCCCCCAGCGCGCCGACTACCAAACCCGCGCCGGCTCTTATATCCGATGCCATCACACCCGCTCCTTGCATACCTTTCACCCCCGTTATTATCGCTTCTTCCCCGGCAACCTTGATATCAGCTCCTAATCGAGTCAATTCCATCACATGGGTAAACCGCTCGGTGAAAACGGTCTCCTTTATATGCGAGATACCCTCGCACAGACAACTCATCGCCAAAACCGATGCCTGTAAGTCGGTCGGGAACCCCGGATAGGGGAAAGTGGTAATATCCAATGCTCTAAGCACGCCTTTTTTTGAAATCCTTAATCCATCCTGCTCCGGTTTGAGTTCGAGTCCCGATTCTTTCAATTTATCCACCACGATACTCATAAATTCGCTTGGATTCGGCCTTATTTTAATTTCGCCGCCGGCTGTGCCTACTGCCATCATGAAAGTCCCGGCCTCTAAACGATCGAGCATCACCGTATGTTCTACCGGTTTAAGCTCCCGGATTCCTT
>CAZTNJ010000130.1:0-7777 GCA_964614835.1 uncultured Ignavibacteria bacterium
CGGGATATTATCGCGCGAATCGATTTTGAATTCGACCATCGCCACGCCATGCCACCCTAAAGCTTTCAGAAGTTTTATCGAGTATTCGCGCATGATAGGGCTAACTGGAGCCGATTCGCACAACACACTTATTCCCCCTGATGGCGGTTTTTCGCGAATACGCTTATGCGAAAATATCGCTTTCAGCTCTCCTTTATTATAAATCACGAACGTCCCTGTCCCTGGCCCGATAATCCTTTCCTGTATCAATGGAAGAGGTAGTCTGGGGTCGTAAGCATCTATTTTTCTCTGAAGTTCCTCCGGCGAAAAAGCATAATCGACACCCGTTAAAATCCAGCTGTTATCGATTAAATAACGAGAGCGCCGCGGTTTGATAACCACCGGAAATGGCAATTCGCCCATAATCTTATCGAGATCGGCCCGTTCCCGTAAAATCCAGGTTTGCGGAACGGCTAATCCCAGACTTTTGCAGGTTTCTATCACTTCCAATTTTTCCGAGGCTTTGGCAAACGTATCGCGATCAACCATCGGCACTTGCGTGTATTTACAAATTTCGTCGCGGAATTCCGAAATCAAATAGCAGGTGATATCAGTCATCGGAAAAATCATCGCATATGTTTCTCGCCGTAATTCATTCAATATAGAATCTATAAATGGCCGCGGCCCTTTAGATGGCGAGGCATATATAAATCTATGCCGGCAGTATTTTGAAACCGACGCCAGACAGGGGTGGCTATCCTCGCCGACTGTGATTGAGACACCATGGCGACCCAGCGAACGCACTAAGGCCAATGCTGACCGCTGACGGCCATCCAAAACAAGAACCTTATCGGTAAATTTACTTTCCGCCATCATTTAATCCTACCGCATGTTTCGGTACAGATGCCAGGCAAACATCGCCCTGGAATAAGCGCCAAGAGGATTGGTCGAAACGCCGTTATGGACACCGATTCTATCGATAGCAAATCTATCCGGAACATTCCGGTTATCTGGATTCTTCCCGACTATAAACGCGCAAGCGTATCCGGCCTTTTCGACCAACTTTTCAATATCGCTGTTATAATTCCCATTGGGATATGTAAACGAACAAACCGGCCTACCAAGCTTTTCCTCGATGGCCGTTTTTGATTCGGCCAATTCTTTGAATGCTTCTTCCAAATCAAGTGAGTCCAGCAAACGATGTGTAAGCCCATGCGAACCAAATTCAATGCCGGCATTTGCCATCTGCCGCGCTTCATCCCAATTTAATATTTGCCTTTCCTCATTATTTTTTATCGGATTATCTCGGCCTAACTTGCTTATTTCTTCTGCGATTTCGAGAGTAATGGGAGAATCCAGCTTTTTTAATATTTCGATAAATCGATCTCGTTGTGTTAAAAGTTGGGGGATATTTTCATTGAGCAGTTCGCATGCCTTAATTGAATCGGGATACCTTTTTAGTATATTCTTAACTGTTATTGTCAACTGATCCAAATCTTGGTTAGGATCCGATAATATTGAACTTATTTCTTGAAACCAAAACAGATATTTGGTACCGATAAAATTAGCGGTAAGATATATCGTAGCCACGACTTTATACTTCTTAAAAACAGGCAGGGCGTTGGTGAAGTTGTCCCTCCAGCCGTCATCTATGGTGATAATCAACTCATTGCA
This sequence comes from uncultured Ignavibacteria bacterium, assembly GCA_964614835.1. Lineage (GTDB taxonomy): Bacteria > Zixibacteria > MSB-5A5 > UBA10806 > 4484-95 > JAAYTW01. Next base: position 1,654 of record CAZTNJ010000130.1, read on the forward strand.
GCGATATCCGTTATGATTGTTTATAGAGCGAACAAAATCGCTAACAGAGTTAATTCGGAAACATTTAGATAAATACTTAATCTGTTTATCAAATACGTCTCTAAACACATACATCCCCGGCTGAAGGCCTACCGCGTCTTCGGGCTCGATAATGCGATGGTACATCAGGACCAATGGCCAGGGATGATTGCGGCGGCAGCGAAGGCGAATCAATAACCAATAAACCCCGGACCAATAGAATATCAGCGCGAAAAGGTACTTAAGTATACTTTTAAACATTGTTCTCATTTGCCATTATTCTGAAGGCTGGCTATAATGTTTTCGATATCTTTTTGGGTCAAATAAGCATGTGTCGGTAATGTGAACAAACGCCGCGAAACCTCGAGCGACCCCGAAAAATCATCACTGGAATTTACCAGAAAGTTTTTTATTGAAGGAATCTCGCTGATTGCCGAGGGGTACATCGCGGAAGCCCCAATCTCTTTACGGCGAAGCTTGGAGATAACCAGATTTCGAGCCGATTCGTTTTTTGCGAGAATCGGCAAGCGGATATATGGAATTGCGGCCTTTTCTTCCCAACCAGGAATAGAATAATTGCCTAAAGCTTTAATTCCGGCCGCCAGCGAACTGGAATTACTTATCCTTGTTTGAATTATCTTCGCAAACCTGGCAAATATTACGGGTCCAATTGCTTTTTGCGCTCGAGACATAAGTTCTACCGTAAAATTATCATCATATATGGTTTTACCGAGCCCTAAAAAAGGAAGCCGATCTGGAATCCAGTATAACCAGGGGCGCATCATTACGGCATAAAAAACGAATTCTAACAAAATTCGCAATTCGTTACCGCTTCCCGGGAAAGGCAATTCTTTCACATTCTTTTCGATATATTCTGCGATTTTATCATTGTTGGTAACTATTGCTCCCCCCGAATAGGTTGTAAGATTTTTCCCTCTGCCAAAACTGAAAAATCCGACATCTCCAAGCGAGCCACACTTTACGCCATCATAAGATAACCCGAACGTCTGCGCCGAATCATCGACAAGATACACGCTCTTGCCCTCAACGGCCGATCGCAACTTGTTCCAATCGCTGACAATGCCAAACAAGTTGGCCGGCAGTATCGCCAGCGATTTTGATAAATCGCACCGAGAAAGTTTATTATAATCGTAATCTAATGTTCGCGGTTCAATATCGACCAATCTTACTTTAAGGCCCGCCCTCGCGATTGAGGCGGGTACCGAAAAGCAGGTATAAGCCGGAATTATAATTTCGTTTTTTGTCCCGCCGGTTATTTGATGTAGCGATTTTAATATGAGATAATTGGCAGTACGTCCCGAATTAACCAACCAGCAATATTTGGCCCCCGCGGTAGTTTTGATAATTTCAGCAAATACCGATTCTGGGTCGGCAGAGAATATTCGTGATAACATAATTTTAAAAATATCTATGGCCGGCACCGGTATCCCGGCCGGAGGAACTAACCTAAACATTTTAATGGCACTTTTTTAATGAATCATTTGCTTTCATTCACATTTTATGGGAAATTTTTAATAACTTTCGGACCCAGATAATTGGTTAAAAACAATGGTAATTTTCGCCAGGCTTTTATAAATAATTTATATTTGGGGTTATCCGGATTTATTGATGGCAACTCGTTCTGGCCGACCAGAACATACTGCCAGTTAAGTTGAATCGGCTCGCCGGCCCATTGCTTTTTAAAATTGAACGTGGGGGCATTCCAGGTAGAACGACCAAAATCGAACTGTTCATACCCCTGTTCACATCCCATCTTTATCACATTCCAATAAAGGGCGTGATTGGGGCAATATTTCAGGTATTCATTATAGGATGAAGCTGATGGCACATACAGCATTTTCTTGAACGACAATACCAGCCCGCCGCCGATAGCAAGCTTATCGAGTTTTACCAAAATAATTTTTGCCAAATCGAGAAATTCTGTTAGAATCGTTTCAAAAAATTCGTATCCCCAAACCGGCGTACCCAGATCGCGCATTTTCCATTGAAATATTTTATAAAAGCAGGGTAGCAGTTCCAACCCGCCCAATTCAGTCGTAAGTCCCGACTTTTCGGCTTTCCTGATTTGGTTGCGGAGTTTGGCGTCGAACCCGTTCCAGACCACGTTGAAATCGGGATTCAGGTTCAATCGGAAGGTGACTTTATCCTGACGCGTCGGCAAGCCCATCTCGAATGAATCGATCGTACGATATTCTATAAAAGCGGTTCTGTGCTCGTGAGCAATTTCGATCGCCCGCTTGTTTAAGCCATCGATAACGTCAACGGAATCGGCGCAAATTCCGCCGTAGTCTATCCAGGGAAGTGATATCAGGTAGCGGGCGTTCCACCACGTGCGTACCAGGGCCAACGGCAGTATTCCCACAACCTTATCGCCATCTTTGGCCATCAGATAAATGGGTTTATGCCCCAAACCTTTTTCCATTACGTTTTTCCATCCCCAGAGATGCGATATCGCTGCCGATGGGGATTTGTCGACGTATTTGTCCCAGGCCGCCTGGCAGTTTTCGATATTGGTAAGTATGTCAATCACTTTGAGCTACCGAAGTCATTTCGCTTTTTAAAGGAAGATATTTGAGCACGATGGTAAAAACGAACAGCGTCCATAGCTGTGGATAGTATGCGGTTGAAAGAAACGTGGCGCTAACCATGTAACCGATTATCGCCCCGGTTAATCCATCCGCTAACGTAATCATCGACTCATCATCCTCAAAAACCGCTTTTCGTCTTACGCCCAGTATAGTGCGTAACGCGTAAATTACCATCAAGATATATAGGCCTATCCCGAGCGTTCCCAGTTCCGCCAAGACCTGCGGAAGAGTACCATGAAATGTCCTGCCCCATTGGGTGGCGCTGCTGCGAAAACCCTGAACATACTCGGGCATCCGTATTGGGCCATTACCAGCTCCGACACCGATAATGGGATTGTCGATAAACATCCTAACCGCGGCTTTCCAGTAATTAATACGCGATTGAGCGGTCCCTTCGCTGGTGTCCGAAATTGATTGGACTTGCTGCATAAAATCGGGGGGCGCGAACAATAATATGGAAAAAATCAATAAGGTTACTATTCCTATACTCAGCAGTTTACGCCGGGACCTGGCAATACAATATATTATAATTGCCGCCAGCCCAACCCAGCCGCCTCGGGAATTACTTGCCACCACCCCACCGGTAAAAACTATGAGAAAGAATAAGTTTAAATATTTTTTTATTTTCTGGCGATACGACATGAAATAAAAATAGGCAAAAGGAATCATCGTGTTTAAAGCAAGCGCAAAATCGTTCTCATCGCCGATAAAACCGCTTCCGGTTTTCCCGGTGGTATGCTGACCAGCCGCCACAAATCCGATTACCGCGAAATTATAAATGCCCTTAATGGCGTGATAAGCATGAACTAACAACAGCAGCCAGATAAGCCGATTCAGCCGCTCACGGGAATCAACAATATTTGTGGCTATTAGAAATATCACGAAATTTACCAGCATCGCCTGGGTTAGATCAAATGGATAGCGATTATTCATGGCCGTAATTATCGTAAACGCCATCACCGCGATAAAAGCGATGTACAAATTATTGAAATTATCCCACTTTATATTTTTATGGTTTTTAATCAGATAAAACAGCCAGGCAATCAAAGCAAGCAGCTCGGTAAGCATTACTATTTTTAGAGGCCTAAGCGCCGGGATAAAATCGACCGGCCGGAGAAATTCTAACAAATAATAAAATAACACGCCCAGGTAAACATTTTTCAAAATTGTTATTGCGACAACGATAGCCGGGACTGCCGCTATCATCGCATATTGAAATGTGTTCGGTAGAATCGCCAGCGTTAGGGCCGCGCCCAGAAATAGAAATAGCAGCGAAAATTGCAGTATTCGTTGCGGCGATATGACCCGGGTTGTTCCAAAACCGGCGCCCAACCGCAGTGATTCGCGAAAGTCGTTAACTGACAATTTCGGACTCCGAAAATTTTATGTTTTTACTGGCTATCATAATGCAGGTTTAACCTATCTGGGATGGCTGTCCGATTTTTCGGCGCAGCAGCAAATCGCGGATCGTTTTAAAAATCGACTTGATTTTGTTAAGCTCCTGTTGTGTATAGAATCTTGTCGCAAACAATATAAACGGAAATGTCAATGCAATGAAAAGCTTAGTAAAAAGAAGCAAAACCGGGCTTTTCAATGGAATCAGATAACCAACAAGATAAAGCGCGATTGCTACGGCCAACATGTGGACAATTCTTTTCCATTGATAAGAAATATGATACAGTTTTTGCGATGGAAAATATACGAACGTCATCAGGAATGCGAAAGAAGCGAACATAGTAATTGCGGCTCCCCAGATTTTTAAAATCGGTATTAAAATCAGATTGCCGCTAATATTAATAATGGCCGCAATTAACGAAGCAATAGCCAGATATTTGGTCTTGTTTTTCAGATGAATCCCGAATTGAACATATAAATACATACCGTTTAAAATATACGCCAGTAATATCGGCAAAACATACATCCAGGCGCTCCAATAATTCGGCTCGGACATTATCTGGATTACTTCTCTTATAAGGCTTACGATCCCCAGTCCCACGAATATCTGCAAAAACATAAAATATGTAAACACGTTAGAATATATCTCTACAGCATTCGGCTCTTTAAGCAAATCAAAACGTTTAGGCGCCCAAATCATCAGAAATGGGCTTAGAATCAGCACGTTAGGCAACATCCCGAACTTATATGCCAAAGAATATATACCGACATCATTGAGACCGGCGAAGCGCTGGAGGAAAAAACGATCGCCGAAATTGAGTACGAACAAACCCAACCAGTTCCAGACCAGAGGGAACCCGTACGCGAACATCGCTTTCAGCATCGAAAAAGAATAGGAAAGTTTCATCCTCAGCCGGCGAAGAATAACTATCAGCATCGTAAGGCCGAGGAGCGTCCCGGTAATCAAGCCGCTATAGAGAATGCCCTGCACGCCCATATGGAATTTAACGATAAACAATATATTTAATGTCAGATTAATAACGAGCTTGGAAAGAGAAATAGAGACATAGGTTATTGATTTTTCTTCGATTCGTAATAACGTTAGGGGAATTTCGTTGCTCAAACCGATAACGGTAGTGATAAAAATGATATTGAAAAAGCGGGCGTAGTCGGCTGTTTGAAACACCAGCATCGATACCTTATCGGCTAACAGAAACAATATCACCAACATGACCGCCGAAACCGACCATAGTGTAACCATAGCAACGCTTATCATCTGGTTGCGTTTTTCGGGTTCTTTGTATTCATAATAGAATCGGACAACCGATTGAGCTATACCCATTGCCAAAAACAGCCCGATTATATAGCTGGTCAGATCAAGTAATTCCAGCGTTCCATAATCGGATGGCGTCAGGTAAGTCGTATATATTGGTATCATGATAAATCCGATAGCCCGGCTGAGCATATCGGATAAACCATAAATCACCGAATGCTTGGCGACATTTTTAATGACATTAAACATGATTCTTAGCTATCCATTGAACCCTATATAGGTAGTTATCGTTATCTTAGTCATTTTATTGCTGTCTATTCCAGATAGCCGTTGAATATTTCTCGCGACTTACTATTCTTTTAATTCGTCGTAAAATTGAATGGGTCCAAGCGGGAATATGTGTCGCAAAAATATAAATCATGGTTTTTTTATCACCTGGATTTGCTTTTAAAGCCTTTTTAAATAGCACCCGCGCCTGGCGATAATTCCCCTTCTCAAACTGACCATACCCCTGGCTAAAATAAATCTGATTATATTTACGGGCCGCCAATGGTTTTATCCGCGAAGCGACTCTGGGGCCATATTTGCCTAAAAGAAGTTCAATGTTTTTTTCGACACTTTCTATAAGCCTATCGCTTACTCTCATCGTCCTGCCCCGGTGATCTCTAATCTTGGCCAAAGACTCATCCACGATATCAACGTCGTACTCAACCGCTATCCGAATCCACATGTTGTCGTCTTCGGCGATATAAAGATTCTCCTCGAAAAGCCCGACCCTGTCAAAAACCACGCGCCGCACCAAGACCCTCGGTGTTACAACGCCGCTCTA
>CAZTNJ010000131.1:0-7747 GCA_964614835.1 uncultured Ignavibacteria bacterium
ATTTCAGCTTACGGGCGGGAATCACATCCCGCCTTTATTGCATTGAAGGACGAAATTGGTTCTATGTGGCGGCCGATTATAATGGAGATTGTATTATCGGTGGCTCTGACGTAACCTGGGGTGTGGCCTATTTTAAAGGATTTAAACCCGAAATACGTTACTGCCCTCAATTTTCCCCAAGCACACCATAAAACAAAAGGTATATTAAAATTTCGGATGGAGGTTAATAGGATGTATGAGCGCATGATTAAGATAGTATTATTTGGAGTGTTTTTGTTCTCATTGGCCAATTGTAGTGAATCATCAAAAAAAGCGGGAACACCGAAAGAATTACAAGAATCTCAAGCATCAAAAGAAGTAAAAAAAGAGTCAATACAAGAAAAAGCGATTGTGCCACTAGATCGAGAAACGACAGCCCCGGCAAGTTCAGTATATACGCCAATCGGCGAAAGCGAATTCGTAAAAAAATCATTCGCGTTTCTAGAACAAAATAAGGCCCATTATAAAATCACAAATCCTCGCGCCGAATTTGTTCTAAAAGGCGAAATCAATGATAATGGTTGGTGTACTGTTGTTCTTGATCAGGTTAATAATGGGGTTAAGGTCGAAAATGGCTATTTTAGTATCAACTTCAGGCATAATGGTCCATTGACATTTAACAATATAATCGGTTTTTATGACCCCGAAGCTCGCAAAATAAATAGTACTCCCGCAATCAGTGAGGAACAAGCGAAGAGCATCGCTCTAAATGACCCCAAACATAAAGATGCCAGACCCGAAATTTCCAGTATCGAATTATTGATAGGCAGAATCGATGGCGAGCTCCGTTTATTTTGGTCTATTGGCCTTATCAATGGCGGCGGAATAGGCTCTTGGAACTATAAGATAGATGCCCAAACAGGAAAAGTGTTGGTTTGTGAATCTGCTCTTCTCATCGATTGATAATTAGAATGCTTATTTCAGCTTACGGGCGGGAATCACATCCCGCCTTTTTTGTATCGGTTTCTTATCAAATCTTGACAAAACCTTAACGATTTAATAATATCCTTTCAATGATAAAGTATCGAGAAACCGATTCTAACCACCGGCAATGGCATTGCCTGTCGCCTATAAAATAACCTGCCGATTAGTCGGCGTTAAAAATTGTATATTTGCTTTTTTGGCTGCGATTAAATTCGCGATGGAGGTTCCATGAGTATCTGGAAAAAAATCGGTTCCTGGCGGCTGCTTCCCCCGCGCGATCAGGAGTTTTATAAATTATTCGATGAAATGGCTCACAGTATCGTTGAAGCCTCCGGATATCTAATCGAACTGTTCGATGCCGAACTTGCCGACCGTCCGCAGATCGTGGCAAAAATAACCGCCTGCGTAACCCGATGTAACCAGGTCAGTGAATCGCTGGCAAATCTGCTGCAAGTATCGCAGCAACCGCCGTTTGACCGTAATGATATCAGTTTGATGTCGGATCACATATTGCAGGTTATGAAATATATCAAACATGCGGCTAATCGCTACACGATATATGATTTTCCATCCAGCGATAAAGAGATGCGCGAACTGGCGCCGATTTTCCATGAGGCCTGCCAGCAAATCGAACGGGCGGTGCATACCCTTCCGAAAGGACGCGATATCGCCCCGTTCTGCAACGCTATCAATAAGCTCGAATCGAAAGCGGATAATATATATCACGAGGGCCTTCACCGAAGATTCAAGGAAATCCGCAGAGATCGGACGGGTTTGGAGGAGAAGATAGCGGCAGCCGAAAAAAACGAATCGGCAGGCTCTCTTCTGCCCATAATAAAACATAATGTCGAATATACTCGACATGTGGCCATATTTTTTATTTTGCGTCAGGTTTATGCCGAGCTGGAACGCGGTATCGATTGTTGCACCGATGTGGCGGCCGCATTGAGTCGTATGGTAAGCGAAAATGTATGATTCTTTGCTGTTAATTCTTATAATCGCCGCGGCCCTGATGTATGATTTCGTGAACGGCTTTCACGATGCCGCTAATGCTATCGCCACCACAATCGCCACTCATGCAATGTCGCCGCGCAAGGCGATTATCCTGGCTCGCACCTTGAATTTCACAGGCGGGATGGTTCATACGGCGGTGGCTTATACTATCGGTAAAGGGGTTGTCGATTCCCAGGTGATAACCCTGCCGATGTTATTAGCGGCGGTAGTGGGAGCAATACTATGGGGCTACTTCACCTGGTATTTCGGATTGCCGTCATCATCCACACATGCTCTGGTGGGCGGATTGATAGGGGTAGCTGTCTTTTCACAAAACTTTAACTGGGGCGTAATCCTGATTCCCGGAATCAAAAAGATATTGATTGCCATGGTAGTATCGCCAATTGTCGGCGTATTATTCGGGATGATATTATTGGTGATTTTTAGTTGGGCTGCCTGGAAATTTCCCTATAGAAAGTCGGCGTCATTTTTCAAGAAATTTCAAGTCGCATCGGCATCGTTTGTAGCGCTATCTCATGGAATGAACGACGCCCAAAACGCGATGGGAATTATCACGATCGCCCTGTTATCGGCCGGTGTCATTCAGGTTTTTCATGTCCCGCTCTGGGTTCGATTTGCCTCGGCTTTCATGATAGGGTTAGGGACATCGGTTGGCGGTTGGCGGATTATTAAAACCATGGGCAAAAAGATGACAAAACTTCACGAACCAATCGACGGTTGCGCGGCTGAAACTGCCGCCGGAACCGTTATTCTTGCGGCTTCCCTTGTAGGCGCGCCAATATCGACGACACAAGTGGCCACAGGCTCGATAGCGGGCACGGCGATAGCCCACCGAATCAGTAATCTTCATCTGAAAGTAGTCGCTAATATAGTGCTCGCCTGGGTATTCACTTTTCCCGGCGCGGCTTTGTTCGGCGTAGGTTCTTATCTGATAGTACGGTCAATATTCCATTAGTAATAATTGGGTGATTTTGGATAAAGGAGAAAATATGCAGGTCGACAAAGAATGTTGCGGTAATAGTAGTATCCTAATAAAAGACACAACCGCGAATCCGGCGCCTCTGGGATTATTGGGATTCGGCATGACCACGGTGCTATTGAATATCCATAACGCCGGTTTTTATCCGCTTGATTCAATGATATTGGGGATGGGTTTATTTTACGGCGGTTTGGCTCAAGTAATCGCCGGTATAATGGAGTGGAAGAAGAATAACACATTCGGCACGACGGCGTTCACATCATATGGCCTATTTTGGTGGTCATTGGTGGCGCTTGTGGTTTTGCCGAAAGCGAATCTGGGAGCAGCTCCGGTTCCGGCGGCGATGGCATCATACCTGTTTATCTGGGGTATATTCACGCTGGCGTTGTTTTTCGGAACGCTTAAAATCAATCGCGCGCTGCAACTCGTATTCGCGACACTGACAATCTTGTTTTTCCTACTGGCAATCGGAAACGGCACGGGAAATGCGGGTTTATTGCGCCTGGCTGGTTTTGAAGGTATAATCTGTGGATTGACAGCTATCTATGCCGGTTTCGCGCAAGTATTAAATGAGCTATACGGCAAGACTATCTTGCCGATTTACCCAGTTAGGAAATAATATTATTGAAATAGTGCCGCCTATTTTTCGTAAATTACCAGACGGATGAATTCGCCTGCTTGACATTTAAGCGGGCGATATTTTATTTGAAATAGGATTTCCTTGAAAATCAGGAAATCGCCATGAATATTATGACCAGAACAAAATCATCAAAAATAGCCGAACTCGGTTCCCTGAATAATGTTATTCAGGCTGAATGTGATATTAAGGGAAAATGGGCGATTGATTATTTCGGCAATGCCAATCCGATAGTGGCCGAACTTGGTTGCGGTCGCGGCGACTATACGGTAGAATTGGCCAGAAGATTTCCCGATATCAATTTCATCGGAATCGATATAAAGGGCGCGCGGCTCTGGCGAGGCGCGAAAAACGCTCTGGAAAACAAGCTTAGCAATGTCGTATTTCTGCGGACAACAATCCGAAAACTGGAGGAATATTTTGCCGAGGAGGAAATTTCCGAAATCTGGCTAACCTTTCCCGACCCATATCCCAAAAGGAGACATGAATCACAAAGGCTGACATCGCCCGGTTTCCTTAATTTGTATAGAAAGGTATTGAAACCCGGCGGATTGATTCATCTAAAAACCGACGACCCGGATTTGTTCAAGTACAGCGCCGAGACAATGCTATCCAACGATTGGCGAATCGAGGAAATCTATGATGATTTGTACGGAAATCCGGTCGCCAACGAAATACTGTATATTCAAACCAAATACGAAAAGCAACATCTGGCGGATGGCAGAAAAATCCGCTATATGAAATTCGCAAAAAAATAACCCCGTTGTAGCCCGATCCAACTACAAAACTCTATTAGTCCGCATCACTCTATAGAAATACACCTGAAGACTTGTTCGCGGCTGCCATCCTCGAATTCCACCGGCGTTTCCATAACGGTTTTAATGCTGTCCTTACTGATTTTGTCGGGATCATATGTGAAAACCGCTTTATGTTCGGTGGCAAATGTCTGGATCCCGTTGATACCGGGAACGCTGTCATACATCATAGCAAAAAAAGCGGCTGTGCCCTTGCATTTTAGCCCCTCGACGATAAAAATAGCCGTCGCGCCTTCGCCCTTAGCCATGCCGGTATAAGTCGTCGGTTGAGTAAACGCGGTTCTTAAGAAATAGCCCCCAAAAAGCGCAACGATTATTAGTATTGGGAAAATATATCTGGGTAAACGCATAAATCCTCCTATAGTTCGGCTCTTATTTGAAGAGTATCTTTTTCAGGACAGGCATCGATACATTCAAGGCAATTAGTGCAATCTCGGTTGCGGATTTTCTCGAGTGTCATCACTGGTATATCATGCGGACAGGCATCGTTGCAGTTTCCGCAGGAGGTACAAGTCGAATAGTTGCGGGCGATTTTGATAATACCCACCCGGCTGAACGGGTCAAATACGGCTCCCAGCGGGCAGAGATAACGGCAAAACATCATAGGGATAATAAACGCGCCGATCGCGATTATCGTCGTCACAATCACCGATATCGTCCCGACTGTGCCGTGGCCTAATCCGGAGAAAATTATATAAAATGGGTCATAGCCGCGAAGGATAAGATCGCCGGTCTTATATGTGAAATATAGGGACACAATCAATACCGCATAGCGAATTAGCTTTAGCCAGAAATTGGCTTTGGCGGGAACCGACGGCCGCTTTTTCCAGATTTTTCCGCCCAGTCGGCTCATCAATTCGCCTAAAAATCCTATCGGACAAGCCCAGCCGCAGAACGATTTTTTAGAGAGTATAACCAGAGCAATCAAAGCGATCATCAAGGATAAATTAAGCGGCCCCAAGGCGCAGGAAAATTCGCCGGCCGTGAACAATCCCCACAGGCTTTCCATCCCGCCAAACGGGCAATAAGCTTCGAACGAACGAGTTCCATATCCCAACGCCAGATAAATGACAAGCGCCAAAATAATAGTCATCAATCCATAACGAATATATCTATTTTTAACTGCCACCAAACTCCCTTCTTTTCATTCTCTCTTATCATCTTTGACATAATATAAGCAAAATGGTAAAAAACAAAAGCATTAATGAATTTTATAAGCCGTACGTATGAGGAAAATATAAGGTGATAATTGAAAAACCCCGGCCTCTTGCGAAGTCGGGGTTTTTGTGCCTGATTTCTGATTTCCTGGAATTGTTAGTTGTTGGACCTCTTAATTAATGGTTAACGTTTACACAATCGGTATGCTTAAGGCTGATTAGACCCGATTTTTTAGGTTGTTAAATAATCTTCCCTATTATCTATCGATATAAATTTCGTTTACAACCTTTGCTTACTAATATAAATACATGTATCATACGCCATCGCAAAACCGCCTTCAATCAAGGCAACTCCTGCGATAATTATTCGGGATGTCTCTAATCGTTTAAAATATAATATCTGTCGATTAAGTTGTCAATAATTATTTATGAAAAAACCCCGCTTTTGGAAGAAAGCGGGGTCTGTGCCCGGGAACCTAATTTGGGCGAAGAAAACTCCGCCTCTGCGAAATCAAGGGCACGATACATTGTGCCCCTGCACAAATTCGATTATACGACGCCCTGATCCAGCATCGAATTGGCAACCTTAAGGAAACCGGCAATATTAGCGCCGATAACATAGTTACCCGGCTGGCCATATTCGGCGGCGGTTTCAACGCAGGTTTTATGGATTCTAACCATGATACCGTGAAGTTTCTGATCGACTTCTTCGCGGCTCCAGGCCAGACGCATGCTGTTCTGGGACATTTCCAAACCGGACGTGGCCACACCGCCGGCATTTGCGGCTTTGCCTAACCCATAAAGCACTTTATTATTTAAAAACACATCAACCGCTTCCGGTGTTGATGGCATATTAGCGCCTTCAGAGACGGCAATACAGCCATTTTTCACCAGGGTCTTGGCATCGTCGCCATTGAGTTCATTTTGCGTGGCACAAGGAAGGGCGACATCGACCGGCACGTTCCAGATTCCTGTACCTTCATGGTACTCGCATTTGTATTTATCGGCGTATTCTTTTATACGGCCGCGCTTGACATTTTTAAGTTCCATGACCCAGGCTAATTTTTCGGCGGTGATACCGTCTTTATCGTAAATATAACCGTTGGAATCAGATAAGGTAACCACTTTACCGCCAAGCTGATTAACTTTTTCGGTAGCGTATTGGGCGACGTTACCGGAACCGGATACGGAGACTTTCTTTCCAGCAAACGACTGGCCCTTGGTTTTCAGCATTTCTTCGGCAAAATAGACGCAACCATAACCAGTGGCTTCCGGACGAATCAGGCTTCCGCCCCAGTTGAGGCCTTTACCGGTTAACACGCCGGTGAACTCATTGCGGATTCTTTTGTATTGGCCAAACATGTAGCCGATTTCGCGGCCGCCCACGCCGATATCGCCGGCGGGAACATCGGTGTCGGGTCCGATATGCTTGCAGAGCTCTGTCATGAAACTCTGACAGAACCTCATAACTTCCATATCCGATTTGCCTTTGGGATCGAAATTGGATCCGCCTTTACCGCCGCCCATCGGAAGAGTGGTTAAGCTGTTTTTAAATACCTGCTCGAAACCCAAGAACTTCAGGATCCCGAGATTCACAGTCGGGTGGAAACGTAAACCGCCTTTATATGGGCCAATGGCGCTGTTGAATTCCACGCGGTACCCTTTGTTGACCTGTACCTGACCGTTATCATCCAGCCACGGGACCCGGAACAGGATTACTCTTTCAGGTTCGACTATCCGTTCCATGATTCGGGCTTCGCGGTAGACGGGATGGCGTTCGAGTACTGGCCAGAGCGATTCAACCACCTCCTGCACCGCTTGATGGAACTCCTTCTCGCCGGGGTTCTTGGCGATTACTTGTTCCATGAATTCAGCAACTTCTTTTCTCATGTTTTTCTCCTTGACGATTGGCAGGATTTCCCGACTGGAATCCTGATTAGGTTAATTAAGGTTGGTTAATTGTTCCTTATCTGTCAATAAAGAATAATTCAAAGAAGGTTGTACATTTTTTCACAAACCATATAATGGGCGAAACAACAAAAAGGCGGTTCAATAGTCAAGGAAAATGTTGTAAAAAGACCCCTAAAATATGCATAGTTATAGAGATATCGGACAATAACGTCTTGTATGTGCGCGGCACGCAGTCGACCCGTAGGGTCCTCGTGTGCCCAGCCATGGGAGT
>CAZTNJ010000132.1:0-3110 GCA_964614835.1 uncultured Ignavibacteria bacterium
GTCTATACAAGCCGATCTACGCACGCGCGGGCGAGCTTGGGATTTCCAAAGACGACCTCTATCTGCTGGCTCAAGAGCGATTGGCCCTCAAGAAACCGATCCGATCCCTGAAGGAACTGACGCAGCGCGATCTTCAGCGGCTTCACCATGTTATGATCTATGAAGTCAAGAAGTCCGGGAGCGAGCCATGAAATCTGGTGGTTGTCAGGCAGAGGGATGAAATCCGGGTCAACACCGCTTCCGGTCTGCCGGAACAGCGTGCTCTTTGATAACTCGTTGAATGATAAGCGCTTTCGGATTGACATCCGAACGGAGAACGGTTATGAAGAGGGTTGCACACGGGGAGTTTTTTATTTTAGGTTTAACCACTGGGTCGTCCGGCGGTTGCCGGACCCGGCCATGGGGTTTTTTAATTTTTAAGTGATTAGCGTTTTTCGGCCATGCTACCAAATATTAGCGAGAAAATGGCGAGTCCAATTTTTATTCATTTCAAAAATACGTTTAGTCGATCATGAAAAAAATCTGGAGTTTAACGGTAACGCCCGGGAATAGGGCATAGCGTATTATATTTGCTTAAATTTATTATTTTATTGAAATATATCCGGCTATTACTTGACAATATAATAGTGTTTTCAATATGTATATCATATATGAGATACTTTGATTAAATATCCAAGGAGAATCGTGGTAAGCATATTTGGTTTTGGCAAATCCCGGAAAATACTAAGCATCGATGGCGGAGGGATAAAGGGCTTATTCCCCGCATCCTTTTTGGCAAGAATCGAGGAAATCAATGGCCGGAAAGTCGCCGATTATTTCGATCTTATCAGCGGTACCTCTACCGGAGGAATCATAGCCATTGCCATGGGCTTGGGATTATCCGCCGGTGAAATTGTCGACTTTTATAAATCATATGGTCGCGAAATATTCTCAAAGAGAAAACTCCTGGGCGGATTATTGCAGGGCGAAAAATACGATAGCGGAAAACTTCAAAAGGCTCTCGAAAACGTTTTCGGAGAAAGATTGTTATCGGAAAGCAAAAAACGATTAGTAATACCTGCCTATAATCTTGCTAACTGGGAGGCGATTTTATATAGGACATCCCATCGCCCAAATCATCCAGATGAAGGATCGAAAAGAAAAGCTGTAGATGTCGCTATGGCCACGGCAGCGGCACCAACATATTTTAAACCTCACTATAATAATGGGGAATTTATCGATGGATGTCTCTGGGCAAATAATCCCATAAACGCCGCCGCCGTTGAGGCAATTGGCACTCTGGGTTGGAAAAAAAATAAGTTGAGGATTTTAAGTCTTGGATGCACCGAATCTTACCCTAAAAAGGAACATAAATCCTTTATACCCAATTCTGACATGTTGAGTTTTTTTACCATAGTTCAATCCAGCGGGTCTATGAGACTTGCCAAAATGATCGCGGGCGAAAAAAATATTTATAGAATTAGCCCAATAGATCATACGCATAGATTTAAACCCGATGACTACACGCAAGCGGAGGCGTTGATCCGATTGGGTCAATCAGAAGCGGATGATAAGTATCAGAGTTTAAAGGAATTATTTTTCACCGAAAAAGCGGATCGATTCATTCCCAATGATTAGTAAATCTGCCAGATTTTGATGTAATATTTTTATCGTCACTCAGGATAGAATCCGGCGACTGCCGGAGATATCCTGAGGGTGATAGCTCCCGTTATCACCCCCCTAAAACAACGTCCCCTTCCTATACTCTCTATACCTCTCCCCGAAGGTTTTCTCCAGATGGGTTTCTTCCAGACCGCGCCAGTAAAATACATTGATGATTCCGATAAAGCCCGGGATTGTGCTCAAGCCCGCCTTGTGAAAAAGGCACCAGCCGATAATCCAGCAAATAAATCCCAGATACATCGGATGGCGTAATTTCGCAAATAGCCCGCCGGTCTCCAGATGGTCGATATTTTCCACACCCCTTAATTGGATAAACGCTCCCACTGCCAGTATCATACCGACAACCCAGATTCCAAATCCCAACCAATGGATATAATCGGGAATTACCATTTTCATGGGATCTTGCGGGCACATGGCAAACCAGCTCATCCACAGTAAAATCATCACAGTTACTAAGACAAAAAACGACCGTTTATTTTTTGAATCGATTTTGCCGGATTTTTTCAGGATTTCATAAATAGCCCGCGCTGCCAAACAAAAAATAAATGTCGCCAGAAGGATGTAATAGTTATCGAACATAAGATTTCCCGTTTCGCCAATCAAACCGATTTTTTTGCATACTTTTCTTATTTTCCGTAATATGAGTTAGTTTGCAACAATTATACTATAGCCCATCGCTTTTAATAAATAATTAATTTTAGTATCCACCGGTTGTTTCCTAAATGGCTTTCCCCAAGTCCTTGACTATCTACGTTCGGTACAGTAATATTAATATATGAGTTCTATTGAGATTAATGCGACATTAACGACGGTTCTGCAGAACGCCCGCCAGGTGGTAGCCCTGACCGGCGCCGGTATATCCGCCGAATCTGGAGTCCCCACTTTTCGCGGCGCGGATGGCATCTGGAAAAAGTTTAAACCGGAGGAGCTTGCTACATTCGATGCTTTTATGGCCAACCCCAAGCTGGTATGGGAATGGTATAACCATCGCCGCCAATTAATCAGCGATGTTCAACCCAATGCCGGTCACTATGCCCTTTCCGAGATGGCCGCCTTATTCCCCGGATTCACGCTAATCACCCAAAATGTTGATGGGCTTCATTTGCGCGCGGGATCGCCCCAGGTTTATGAACTACATGGGAACATCAACCGCAACCGGTGTCTGAAATGCGGCGCTATAGATTCTTCCGAGGACTTCAAAGATATCCCGCCAAACTGCAAATGCGGCGGCCAACTTCGTCCCGATGTCGTCTGGTTTGGCGAGATGCTCCCCGAAAATATTCTTTGGAAATCTATACGGGCATCCGAACAGGCCGATATTTTCTTTTCCATAGGGACGTCCGGAGCCGTTCAACCTGCGGCCTCGCTTCCGATTTGGGCTAAACAACGCGGCGCGTATCTGGTGGAAAAAAACAACGAAACAACCTATAAAGAGAACCAATGACAAA
>CAZTNJ010000132.1:3120-6041 GCA_964614835.1 uncultured Ignavibacteria bacterium
ACTGCGATATTACATTCAAGGGGAAAGCGGGAGAAATCCTGCCCAAGATTGTTTCTAAAATAAAGGAATTAAGATCACCAATTAAGATTTGAGGGGTTTAACCATGGATAATCTCGAAAACAACCTTAGCCATCTGCCGCCCAAAAGCCGCGATATCGTGGCTGGATTTTGCCGTGCCCTCATCGATGGTTTCGGCGAACACCTGCTTTCGGTAATATTATTCGGCACGGCCGCGCGCACTATTAAAAGCGGCGCTCCGGAAGATTTCAAAGAGGGTATTTCTGACATCAACATTGCAATCGTTCTGGAAAAGGTTACCTCAACCGAACTCAACATGATAATTAATATTGGCCGAAAATACAAAAAAGGAAACCTCGCCCTGCCGCTGATTTTTCGCGGCGACCATATAGCCACATCTCTCGATACTTTTCCGCTCGAGTTCTCGGATATGAAACAACGCCATATCTGTCTCTATGGCCAGGACCCGCTGGAAAAGGCAGTTATCGAAAATAAGAATCTCCGCCATCAATGCGAAGTCGAATTCAAGGGAAAAAAGGTGCAGCTAAGGCGCGGTTATATAGCCGCTGGCGAAAACAAAGAAAACCTCGCCGCCCTGCTTTCCGCATCAGTAACATCGATTATTGCGGCTTGCCGGGGTATGGTTCGCTTAAAAGGGCAAAATCCTCCCGACAGCGTCGCCGATTTGCTTACGATAGTAGGCGAAAATTACAAAATCGATGTTGACGCTATCAAGCGCGTCTGGCTCCTGAAACGCGGGGAGGTCGAAGAATCAACTGCCACCCTGCAGATTCTATTCGATAATTATCTCCAGACGCTGGAAAAATTAGCGAATTTGGTGGATAAGCTGTGATGCTTGTATATAAAAAAGTCAATCAATTTAGAAAAACCCGACTTCAAAAATTTTGAAAATAACACTCCGCTTACGCCGCCGGACATTGGACCATTTTCATCGGAGGGGCCCGTTGAATAGTAATAGCGATATTCCGTTAATACTCCCAGAAACGTTTTCGGCCAATGATAATCAAGCGCCGTCTGCAGATTAACCGACCCGTTGAAACCCTCATGGACATTGGCTTCACGTACTACACGCGAATAGCTTATTAGGTCAAAGTAAATAAATCCAATCGCCATTATATATTTTAGCACGATTTTAGCGTATCACGATTTACGAAAATACATTAAAAAAAGGACGCCGAAACCGGCGCCCTTTTAAAACGAATAGATTCAGAAAATACGAATTACTTCTTTTCTTCCTTCTTGGACTTTTCCTTTTCGGCGCGCCGCTCTTCAGTTTTCTTTTCGGAAATAACCTCTGGTTCGGCCGCTTCTTCAGGTTTGGTTTCAGTAGCCTCTGCCGCCGCTTCGCCTTCCGCAGTGGCCGCCGCCGGAGTCTCCTCTTTAACCATCACTGGCGGAATAATATTCACGATAGTCTCTTCCGGGTCATTGGCGAAATCCAGGTTGGGATAATTTAAATCGCGCACCTTGATACCGTCATGAATATCCAACTCTTCTACATTAATATCGATAGATTCCGGAATATCGGCCGGTAAGCACATTACTTCCAGGCTTCTCAAACTCCATTGCATGATACCGCCGGAAGTCTTAACTCCTTTAGGCACGCCATGCACACGCACGTTAACTGATACGCGAATTTTCTCATCCATCGAAATTCTCTGAAAATCGATATGCAGAATATCTCCAAAAATCGGATCATATTGGATGTCGCGAATCAGGGTTTTCTTGTCAGCCACTTTACCGTCAATTTTGAGATTAACTAAGGCATTTTCGCCGTGAAGCGCGTGGTGAAGTTTATGGAAATGCATATAGTCGATTTCCAAGGACTGCGGCGATTCGGCCTGACCATAAACCACGGCCGGAATTTTCTGGGCCGCTCGCAGTTTCCGAGCAACGCCTTTTCCCGACTTTGTTCGGGCGGCGGCCTCGATCACGATTTCTTTCATTTTGATACTCCTTTATTCTAATTAATTATTAAAATTCAAAATAATTTTTCCAAAACCGCGACCCGATTCCAACCAGGCATGCCCCTCGCTAACTTTATCATAAGAATAACTTTTACCGATACATGGTCTAATTACGCCTTTAGCGCATAGCTCAATTATTTTCTCAAGCGCCGGCATTATGCTCTCTTTGTCATCGATAAATCGGTTAAGTGCCAATCCAAAAACACATCGGTTGTTTTGAATTAGGTCTAACACTTTCACTTTTGGCGAGGTCAGATATTTCAGCAGGATCCGCCAGATTTTTTTGCGCCCTCCCGATATCATGTCGGTTACGCCGTAACAAATAATCCTGCCGCCGGGAGCCAGCAATTTTAAACTACGCCGGAAAACCGAACCGCCAACCGAATCTAAAACCAGATTTACCCCTTTTCCGGAGGTTGTCTGATTGATAATATCCGCGAAATCTGATTGCCGGTAATTTATCGGATGCTGTACGCCTATTTTTTTCAGATAATCGATCTTTTCGGCCGATGATGTCGTACCGTAAATTTCGGCTTCTTCGGCCAAAGCCAGCTGTGCCGCCGCCGTCCCTACTCCTCCGGCGCACGAATGGATTAAAACTCTTTCTCCCTTTCGAATGTGGCCCAGATTATGTAAAGCAAAATAAGCGGTTAAATAATTCACCGGTAAGGCCGCCGCCTGTTCGAATTCCAGACTATCCGGAATCCGCAGCAGTTGACCTTCATCAACCGCCACATATTGAGCCTGCGCCCCGAACATGGTCATGCCGACTACCCGGTCGCCAGATTTAATCTGATTTGTCTTTTGGGTGTTTTCTACCACGCCCGAAAACTCATATCCAGGGATAAACGGAAACGCCGGCGCGTCAGGATAAAAACCCGAACGTATTACGACTTCAGCGAAATTTAATCCAGC
>CAZTNJ010000132.1:6051-7670 GCA_964614835.1 uncultured Ignavibacteria bacterium
GCCCTGACATTGACCATCGCCTTACCATCTTTCAACAATGGATTTGGCGTTTCTTTCACTTTAACCACTCCCGGACCGCCTGGTTTAGTAATAAAAACCGCGTTCATATTCCCGCTTAATCGAAAAGGGTCGAAACCGACCTTTCCGTATGTACTCTTAAAATTGATTCGCCCAGCAATTCCGCCACAGACAAAATAACGAATTTATCGGGAAGATTTTTGGCCGAATTATCGATCGTGTCGGCGATATAGAGCTTTTCTATCGGCGATGCCATCAGTCTGGCGACCGCGTTACCCGATACGACCGCGTGAGTACAGCAAGCCACAATCGATTTGGCTCCCCCGTTTTTTAATGCGACCGCGGCCTCGATAAGCGTTCCGCCGGTATCGACCATATCATCTCTGATTATTACGTTTTTGCCTTCGATATCTCCGATAATGTTCATCACTTCGGCTTTATTCTGCTCCGGGCGCCGTTTGTCGATTATCGCCAGAGTGGCATCGATTTTCGCCGCGAATGCGCGTGCGATTTTTGTGGAACCGACATCGGGCGATACGACCACCGTGTTTCCCGTTCCCTCTTTTAAAAAATGCCGATTAAATACGCGAGCCGAATAAAGGTGATCGGTTGGGATATCGAAAAAACCCTGAATCTGCGAGGCATGCAGGTCCATCAGGACTACCCGGTTCGCCCCTGCCACCGTAATCATATTGGCCAGAAGCTTCGAGACGATGGAAACTCGAGGCTGATCCTTGCGATCGGCTCGGGCATAACCAAAATACGGTATCACGGCCGTAATTCGGCGCGCCGAGGCTCTTCTGGCGGCATCGATCATTATGAGAAGTTCGAGAATGTTCTCGGCCGGCGGATTGGTGGATTGGATTATAAAAACATCCATCCCCCGGATGTTTTCATCGATTTGAACGAAAATCTCGTGATCGGAAAAACGTCTGATTTGACATTCGGATAGAGGCTGATGAATATAACTGGCTATCCTGGCAGCCAGTGGCCGATTGGAATTGCCGCTGAAGATTCTAATTTCGTCAGGCACACTATTACCCTCGTTCACCCGTTGACACAAGCTGGGGCGCCAGGATTCGAACCTGGGAATGCCAGCTCCAAAGGCTGGTGACTTACCGCTTGTCGACGCCCCATTTGATTAAGCTTAATAAGATAATTTTTTTATCCGCGTTGTCAAGTTCCAAATCTATCAGGGCGTTCCTGTCTACATTCGGGCATAATCGCTTGTTTGATACCAACCTAATCACCTTCCCTGGAGCCAAATGAGATTTTGTCGCTTAAGCTCATATTTGGTTGCGGCAATATTTATATATAACAATGGTTATTAATTCCCTATATGTTTCAAAATGAACTGCCCGTTAATAAGCCTAACTCTTTGCCGATAATAAACTAAGCAGTATTGCATTGGTCCATATAACATGGGGCAACCTGGATACTTATGTGAATAGAACAAGGTGCTTGACAATATTGGCGCAAGGAGAAAATATGTATCATGCTGGTAAAAAAATATTATTTTTCTGGGGGCTTCTGACGGCCGGATTAATGGCTCAGGAAATCACCCAGGATACGTCTCTTAGTTCCCTTGAATCATTGCTTGA
>CAZTNJ010000133.1:0-7579 GCA_964614835.1 uncultured Ignavibacteria bacterium
ATGGGTACAATCGAGGTCAGGCAGGATTTGACCGATAAACGCAAACTGGAAGGCGAAATACGTTTGCTATCATATACCAAAGGTAAGTAATATGGAAAATAAACCTTCAAACATCCCTATTACGCCCGAAACGAAGGTCGCGGCTCTTTTAGATAACTATCCGCAGCTAGAATCGACTTTAATGGAACTGGCTCCTTCATTCGCGAAATTACGCAGTCCAATTTTACGTAAAACTGTCGCAAAAGTAACCACTCTAAGACAGGCGGCCAAAGTTGGCGGGATTTCGCTTGCCGAAATGATAAATAAACTTCGCCAGGCGGCCGGAATCTCCTCAGAAAATTTCATCGAAGAATCGATTGATGAGGCAAATGGAAAAGCGCCGGATTGGTTTAAAAAATCGGCTATCTGCAAAACAATCGACGCCAGGCCGATTCTGGAAAAAGGGGAACATCCGCTCGGGCTGGTGTTAAATGAAATCAGGCTGCTTCAGGCCGGGCAAATTCTCGAATTGATTACGCCATTTTTGCCGGCGCCTCTTATCGATAAAGGGAAAGAAGCCGGCTGTTTAGTTTGGTCTATGTCTGAAAAAGATGATTTGATCCGAACCTATTTTGTAATCGAGTAGTAATAATTCGCGATACTCTGTTTAAATGCGCAGCTATGTCGATTCACAATAATACTAATACGATCAGAATCAGGCCATGATGATTGTACTATTGGAGGGATGATGCAAACTGAGAATATCATGCTCGCGCTCGGTTTAACTGTTTTTGCCGGATTATCAACCGGTATAGGCAGCCTGATGGCGTTTATGACCAAGAAATTCAATTCCCGATTTCTAAGCGGCACACTGGGATTTTCGGCGGGGGTGATGATATATGTATCGCTTATAGAGATATTCGGCAAGGCAAAGCATTCGCTGGTTCTGGCGCTTGGCGATAAGATGGGATACTGGGTTACCGCAATCGCTTTTTTTGCCGGTATCGCGGTGATTGCTTTAATCGATAAATTGGTGCCATCAGTGGAAAACCCCCATGAGATTAAGAATATCAATATCGATAGTTATTCTGGGAAAACCGACAACCAGAGGTTGCTAAGGATGGGCATGTTTTCGGCAATCGCAATCGCAATCCATAATTTTCCTGAGGGATTAGCCACATTCATGGCGGCGTTAAATAATCCAACTCTTGGAGTCAGTATCGCGGTTGCCATCGCGATTCACAATATTCCGGAGGGCCTGGCGGTTTCCGTGCCGATATATTTTTCTACGAAGAGCCGAACCAAAGCGTTCTGGTTGTCATTTTTATCAGGGCTGGCCGAACCGATAGGCGCAATAGTCGGGTTTTTTATATTAAAAGCATTCATCAGCGACATGACATTCGGAGTGGTATTTGCCGCGGTTGCCGGGATTATGGTTTATATTTCGCTTGATGAATTATTGCCCACCGCCGAAGAGCATGGCGAACATCACATAGCTATAGGCGGTTTGGTGGCCGGGATGGCAGTAATGGCGATAAGTCTTCTTCTGGTAGCGTGAAACAATCGCTTTTTGTTTACTGTTTTATCGGAATAAACATCGTGATAAAAGAAGTTCGATTGGAAGATAGGATAGTTAGGAATTTGCCTGGGTTGACGTAGTCGTTGTCTGTTTATCTTTGCGAAAGAAGCCGAAACGGGTATTCAGCGCCGCGCCTAATCCAAACGGTACGAATAAGAAAAGGAAAAAGCCCAGGAAAATCATATTTATCACGAATAACGGTAATGAATTTGACGCGTAACCGATAATCATCATTATGAGTGGAATCGCAGTCGTGGCAATTCCTCCAAACATAAAAGCTTGAAGCGTATTTGCTTTTCTAAACAATCTCTGTCCGACGGCGATATTTATGGCGGCGTATGCCTGCACAATCGCCAGGGGGAACGCCAGCGGCATAACTAACAAAGCAATCGGGATACCCAGAATCGTTACCAGTAGAAGCACCCAGGCAATCGGTAATCCGATATACATGATATATCCGAAAAGAAACGATTTGAATGGATTCCCTAATAGTTCTTGCGCAATGCGGTTCATGGGCACTGGAACCAGCGCCACCATTAGCCAGGCGAATAAAAGGCCAAGTAAAACCACCAAAATAATTACACCCAAAACCAGCTGATAGGTTGAGCTTCGGGCCGCGTTCATGAGAGGCAGTTTCATCTGCATGACCGCTCCGGTAATTCTGGCGCCGTCGTCCTTCTTTATTTTACCGCCGACCGCTATGGCGTTGCCATTGATTACGCCGGTGGATGTAACATAAATGTCGCCGCCCATAGTTGTTACATCGCCGTTTACTACTCCCTTGACTGTCACATTGGCGCGAATCACCTGAATATCAGAATTAACCCGCGAATCCTCATCGACAATAACATTCTTTCCCCATCTGGTAATCTGATTTCTCCCGGCGCTGTCATAATAGGGGATTCTAACCGGCAGCATCGAGTCAATCAACATTTCATCGAAAATAATCAAACCTGAATCGGTACGGACTTTGATTACACCGTCTTCATCGATAATGATTTCTCTGAAAGAGGGGAGTTTCGTGGTATCGAATATTTCGTTTGCCTGATTAAAAAAATCCTGGGTACGTCTTAAATTGCGAAGGTTGTTTTCTTGAATCGATTCCAAATCGATTTTAATTTTTTGGTTCGATGTTTCTCGTAGAAGGCTATCGGCGCGCTTTCTGGCGATATCCGATAACTTTTCCGCCGTTTGCATTTCGGCCATTTTCGATTGTTCCTGACCGCTCTTGTCTTTGGTTTCCGTCTCGGGTGATTCCGGAGGTTCCGGAGGGCCGGCAAACGCCAATTGGCCCAGAACTATCAATAATAACCAGACGTATTTTAAAATAGATTTCCTCATTACATCTCGTTCATGCTGATATCGCCAGAGGTGGTGATTATATTGATTTTCCCGGTTCCATCCCCGGTTTTCCCTTCAAGATACGATTCGGAAGCCTTCCGGAAATCCATATCTATATCGGCTCTGATTTCGCCAGATTGTGTTTCGACCTCTAATCTGCCATCGAAATTTCTGGAAATTTCCAGATAGACATCGCCCGAAACGGTGTTGGCATTGAATTTTCCAAGGGGATTGGTCAGCCCGCTTAATTTAATCTCACCAGAAATACTTGCCACAGTCGCGGAACCATCGAGATTTTGGGCATAAATGTCGCCCGATGTCGTATTCAGGTCCAGGTTGCCATTGATGTCGTAAGCGTGGATATCTCCCGAAATCGATTCAATTTTAACATCACCTTTGATTGCATGAACGTTTACATCCCCCGACGATGTAGACACCGACAGATTGCCTTTGAGGTCGTCGATATCCAGATCCGATGATGATCCGTTAAACGAGATGTTTCCTTCAATGTTGCTGCCAAAAAAATCTCCCGATGAAACATTAATATCGCAGTCGCTAATAGTGTTTTCCCACCTGGTGTCGGATGAGGCCCCTTTTACAGTGATGTCATTATGAAGGTTTTTGCCGCTGATATCCGCCGATACCGTTTCCACGCTCAACATCAAATTGGGAGGGGTGGTTACTTTTATCAATATCTCGATTTCGTTTTTAAATTCGCTCGAAAAAAGATTGCTGATAATATCATAAGCGCGTGAATTGTGACTGGGTATATCGACGATAGTCCGCAAGACCCGGCCATCATTGCGAAAATCGACTTTAATTTCTCTGGCGATTTTCTCGGCTTTGGTTTGGTTTTCAATATGAATTACTCGCAACACTCTTATATCGATTTCATTTCCGGTCGCCTGTTCGAATCTGATCAATCCTTCCGGGCAATCGACGACTATTTTCTGAATATCGCCGATATTAGTATTATAAACGGCCGGAAATTCATACTCCGCCGCCTTTAAGGCCGCTATATTAACTAAACAAATAAAAGCTATTAACGCGATACGCATCGGATACCTCCTTTAACGCAACGATTTCAACTTCTTTTTCAGAAGTTCTCTTGCCCTGAATATGCGGGCTTTAACCGTGCCTACCGGTACTTTAAGCGCTTTGGCGATATCTTCGTATGATTGATCTTCCTGATGACGCATTATTATCACCTGTTTATATTTTTCAGGAAGCGAATCGATCGCGCCGGATATCGATACCTGCTTCTGCTTGTCGGAGAGATCTTGCTCCGGATTGTAGCTTGTGTCGGCGACATCCATGCTAACCTGACCTTCTTCAGTTTCGACCGGGCGGTCAAGCGAAAAGGCGTTGATACGTTTCTTCCGGATATGATCGATAGATGAATTGGCCGCGATTTTGTAAAGCCAGGTGGTGAACCGGTAGTTCGGATTATAAGTTTTCAAAGAACCAAAAGCCTTGATAAAAGTCTCCTGAACCAGATCCTGGGCTTCCTCGCTGTTGTGCACGATCTTGAATACGATATGAAAGATCGCTTGTTTATGCGCCTCAAAAAGCTGTTGATATGCTTTTTGATCGCCGCCTAACGCCCGCTTTATTAAGCTTTCCTCTGATTCAGAAATCAGACTTCTATCCTCAATTTTGGTTACGTTTGCCGTACGCCAAAGGTTGCGTCTCAAATCCGTACCGCTAAAAATCAACAATATAATAACCCTCGCGATAATTCAAAGAGAAAATGAAACTAAATGCGCAAACAGGCGGTTACGAATTTTGCCTTATACCGTGGGGCGAATATAGAAGTTGTATGAAACGAAATTAGCCCGAATACCCAAGCAGTTCTTTGAGCAAGGTCTGAATGTCATTAACTTTAAAGGGTTTATTAAGCAGGCCATCCGCCTTTTGCGTAAGCAGGATATTCTGCGTTTCGCCCAGTGAATACCCGGTGATTACCACGACGGGCATTTCCGGATGTTCGCTTTTTATTGCTTTCAGAAGGTCGATGCCATCCATTTTAGGCATCCGCAGGTCGGTGAACACCATCGCGAAGTCTTCAGTTTTCAGCTTCGTGAGGGCCTCTTCGCCATCCTGGGCATGTTCCCCCTGGTACTCGAATATTTCCAAAATATCCGATAGCAACATCGACATGTTTGGATTATCATCGACGATAAGGATGTTTTTCGAAGTGCTTTTCTGCATAATCTGTTCCTTCACAGATATCTTCGGCAGATATTTAGGGGAATTTAATTTAATCGGAAAGGACCATGCGAAAAAAGACAAGACGGGAAAGTATTGAAATTTGGGCATTAAATGGGACGGGCTAACTCGATGGGATGAATGACTTTTCGCGTCTATAACGCCAGAGTAGAGCGCCCGCCCGAACTACCCAATCCAAAATCATGGCAATCCAGACCCAGAGGATCCCGCCGCCCATCAAGATACCGGTGATATAGGCAAAAGGCAGACGGACGCACCAGGCGCCCAGTACGGTCGTCCCCATCACGAAACGAGTATTGCCGGCGCCGCGCAATGCCCCCGATAAAACCATCGCCGCAGCCAATGGCGGTTGCGAAAAAGCGCTGACAAGGCAATAGATGACTCCATATTTGATAACTTCGGTATCGGATGTAAACAACCTTACCCAGAGTTGAGGGACCGCCAAATATGATACGCCCAGCATTGTCATAAAAATAATTGCCACTAAACTGGATTGGTAGCCAACTCTTTTGGCTTTGCGCGGAAGCTTGGCACCGAGATTTTGGCCTACCATCGCGGTAGTTGCCTGAGCGAAACCCAATCCCGGCAGCCAGGAAATCGATTCGATGTTTAAGCCTATCTGATGAGCCGCATAGGCGGCCACCGAGAAACTGACCACCATCCGGGCGTATATCACCTGCATCGATGATATCAGGATACGTTCCAGAAAAACGGGAATCCCCAGGCTGATAATCTTTTTATAATCATAGGCGCGGATTCGGCAGAATCGGCTGTTGAGCAGCCCCATCTTTAGGCCTTTGTAGTAAAGCACCGCCGCGCCGCCCAGCTCGGTGATCCCGCTGGCGAAGGCTGCCCCTTTGATTCCCCAGGCTTTGATTGACAGGTTGAATAGTGAGATATCTACGCCATATATCAGTATATAGGCAACGGCGACATGACAGATATTCACCCAGATAATCACGCTTAACGGCGTTCGACTATCGCCCGATCCCTGGAAAATCGAACTCAAGATATAAATCATAGTTTTGGCGATAAAAAATATCGCGGTTATTTGCAGATATTCTTTGGCCAGCATTGCCACTGATTCATCGGCTCCAATCAAGCGCGCCGATTGATAGCTTAGCAGATAGCTGATAATCGAGAGGATTACCGAAAGCGCGATTCCCATAGCGATACCGCTTCCGGCGGCCCGACAGCGTTTGTCGGGATTATTTTCGCCAGTGGCGTTGGCCACGATTATCATAGCGCCGGTGCCGATTCCCATCGGTAACGCCAGAAGTAACATCACGACGATTTGCGCCATGCCGACCGCGGCCAGTTCCGGGGCGCCCATATGGCCGACCATGACGGCGTCGATAATACCGACTCCGCGTTGCAGCAGATTTGACCAGACGATAGGGATTGCTAATGCGAAAATGGCTTTGCGGATTTCGCGGTCAGATTGTTCTGGGGCGGGTATCATGGGAATTTAAGATATCAAAATAATGATGACAGTCAAGCGTAGTGATTTGAAGCTGCAGGTCGCGGTTTCGACATACCAGAGGCAAAGAAGAAACCCGACAAATATTTTATTTCAGAAATGTTACTCTAAGATGTTGCATGCCCAATGATGTCTTTGCCACTATCAGATATACGCCAGATGACAACAGTTGCCCATCATCATTTGTACCATTCCATATTGCCCGCACCTCCTTTCCCCTTAGATTTAATGTTTTTACTAATTGCCCAGTGATATTGTAGATTTCGATGGCTTTGCTTTCTTTGTCGTTACAACCTAATATAACCGATGAGTTAAAAGGATTGGGATATGCTGACAGCAATGAATACTCCGTTGGCAATCCGGGTTCATCTATATCCATATATAAATCATTGTTGCTGTAATATAATCCAGGTGCTTCGGGGCGCCCATCGCCCCACAAGACATGAATCCTGTTTCCAGTAACGCAGGCTATTGGGGAATGAGAGTCGAAATCCCCATATGAAAGTCTAGTTTCTTCGGACCATGTTTGCCCATAATTGGTACTATAGCGGACCATCGCCTCGTTATTGTTGCCTCCATACCGCATGTCCTGCCATGTAACTATTATCAAGCTGTCTTTAATGTAATTGCTTCCCATCCATACATAATGTAAGTTCGTTAATACCTGTGCCGTATCCCAAGTTATACCGCCATCATAACTTTGTTTAATGAACATATCACCGGTAAACATGAACGGACTATATTTGTACCCCATCCAACTCACAACTACATGTTGACCTTGGACAGAAAGATAGCATCTTTGCGCTCCCGTGGAATCATTGGCAATATCCAGTTCTGGCAACCAGGCCAAACCAACATTAGTACTCCGCGAATATCTTACCGATACCGGCATCACCTCATTCACCCATACCAAATGAACTGTCATGTTGTAGGCTCTTACTTTCATTGGCTGAGGCGTACTACTTAAGTAA
>CAZTNJ010000134.1:0-7509 GCA_964614835.1 uncultured Ignavibacteria bacterium
AATGGGGAAAAATCCAGCTGACTTAATACCTCAAGATGATTTCTAAGACAGGCCGAATTGTTTTTACCGGAGTATATTGAGCATAGCGTTTTAAAAGCGAATACTCTCCCAATCACGCTGGCAGTTCGAAGGGTTTTTTTCACCATTTCGCCAAGATTATCGATACGCGCCGTAATTACCGATTCGATTCCAGCCGGAATGTTTTCGCCGCTGGCAAATCGTTCTTGTCCCAGTTCCCTGAAAGCCTTGGCCAATTCTTCCAAATAAAATGGATTGCCGGCCGATTTCTCGATAGCCTGTTTGATTATTTGTTCTTCCGGGACTAAACCACCAAGAGCCCATAGAAACAATTTCCGCGCATTCGTTTCGGTAAGCGGACCTAATTCGATCTGCGCTACCGTCGTCAACGTTTTTAAATTTTCACAGATGTCTCCGGGTCTTGCGATAAATAATATACCCGGCGAACCCGGGGTGGACATTAGCGCTTTAATCAGCTCATATGAGGCGTCGTCAATCCATTGCGCGTCATCAATAACAATCAGCGATACGACTTTGCGATTAATTTCGATAACCACCCTGCATATTATCTCTTGAGTTTTCTCTTTCTTAATCTCATCGGGGATATGCATCAGCTGGGGAGGAACTGGCAGACTGTAGCCGAATAAAGGCGCTATTAGCGGCTCCCATTCGCTTTCGCCAACCGATATTAGATATTCCGATAGGACGCTTCGGCGCTGTCTGATAGTGGCGCGATCGGACAAACCCATTAACGACTGAAGCGCTTCTTTTATAGGTTCATATGGCGTCGGTCCCGCGTGTTTATAGCATATACCCCTGGCTACATGAATACCCTGTTGTTCGGCAAGAGCAATTGCCTTTGAACAGAAAAGCGATTTTCCGGCGCCGGCGTCTCCGTAAATTAGCAAATATGATTTGCGGCCATCCTTAATTTCTTGAATGAATGCCCTGCCCCGCTCAAATTCCTCTTCACGGCCTATCATTTCCTCGTCTTCAATTATCTCCGGCGTTTGACAACAAAGCCTATAAACCTGAACGGGAATCTGCTTTCCCTTGACTTTGATTTGACCATGATCCTCTAATGCAAATCCTTTTCCGGCAATTTTCATGGTTTGCTCGCCCACCAGAATCTCGCCGGACTGAGCTTTACTCATCAAGCGCGCCGCCAGATTGATGGCGTCTCCCATGGCGGTATATTCGTGGCGTTTCGAACCGCCCACCGCGCCGACAAAGCACAGCCCCGTATTGACTCCGTATCGATGTTTAATTGCGGTGGTGAAATCCTTGTTTAATTCGGCTAACCGCGATTCTATTTCTAGCACCGCCCTTAAGCAGTTCTGGGCATCCTGGCCGGCGCTTTTGGGCGCGCCAAAGAAGGCCAGCATCTTTTCAGAACTTGAACTCGAATCGAGACGGGCTACCACGCCCTGATGTTTTTCGATAATTTCGTTTATGGTCGCGAAATATCGATTAACCGCCGGTATTGCCCGGTCGATGTCGGCGCATAAATTTGTCCTAATGCTATTTATGCCTATAAAGAGGCTTGTTAATATTCTGTGTTCGCCCTCGATATTGCCGTTGTTATATTCCAATATCGAATACAAGTTTGTGATTAGATAATCGGCCGGATTATTTATCTGGAGGGCATTCTGACTGCCCGTTTTGGGCGGGTCCTTTTCGAATTTAATATCTATAGGCGGCTTGCAAATGAAATAATTATCGTTAATCTGGTTTTTCTCGTCCCTAGAAAGACACTCCGCCGCGCCTGAAATAATCGCTAATTGCCCGAGCTCGGCCATATCGGCTGCCGCGTACGCTTGCTCGACCGCTTCGCCACAAAAAAGATGTTCGTGATGGCCCGTGGTTCCGCCTATATCCAAGTTAAAAATCTTACCGGAACTTACTCCGGCGTGTATACCTAGCTTAAAATCGCCAACCGGCGTTGATATCAACCCGTTTTCATTAACCCAGTTGATTAACTCGATACCGCAGGCACAGGCGATTCGAGTATGTTCCCCGCGCTCGAACAGCGCCAGAAAAGCATCCCCGCCAAATTTTATAATATCGCCATCATACCTTTCCACAATATCAAGCAATGGGTCGAAACACCCGTTGATTATTTCGGCCAGCTTTTCGCCGCCGGCTCGGCCCAAGGATGCCAGTTTTTCCGACATCGCGGTAAATCCCGATAAGTCGGCAAATAGCAAGCTTCCAGTAATAATAGACCTGTTCTTTTGAAGACAGGAGTTCAGCCGCAGATTAATCAGCGTTTTTGATAAAAGCGGAAGATAATATTCGGCCGAGTTTTTCTTGCTCATATTGGGTTATTTAAAAATCAATATTCTATACAAATATAGCATTATTAGATGCAATACCTGGTCGAAATAATACAATTGTTTCGAACCATTATTGTAGCGCCCCTTAAGATAATCCTGAAGCCAGTGCTGACCGAAAAGCACGGCTAAAAATCCGGTTGTCGGAAGCGATACAAAGAGCCCGGGGCGGTAAATCAACGAATACACGAGAAAGGCAGCCCAGATACAAAGAACGTAAACCGCCACATGATAAGATAACACGAGCTTAGAGCTTTTCTTTTGGGCGGCCATATAATCGGTCTGAAGCGCGTAATCGCCGATCAAATGACCGAGAATTAATAGAAATAGAATATCCATCGCAACTATCCGATTTGCGGGGCCATAACTTGCGCTTTTTCTTCAACTATAACAGGAAATTCTATATTAAAAATTGCGCCGCCACTCGGATTGCGCTCTGCCCATACTCTACCGCCATGATTCTTTATCACCCGCTTTACAGCCAGAAGGCCGAAGCCGTGGCCGCTTTCTTTGCTTGTAAAATGCTGGCGGAATACTTTGCCCAGACTCTCATCCGTGAACCCAATCCCGTTGTCGATTACCGAGATTCGAGCGGTGTTTGTATCTGTCGCGTATTGAGTTTTAAGGATTATTTTCTTTTGCCCTTTTTCGTTAGATATCATGGCATCGGCGGCGTTATTGAGCAGGTTGAGTATTGCCTGTTGAATCTGGCTCTTGTCGGCGGTAACATTGGGCAGTTGCTGGTCGAAATCGTATTCGAAATTGACGCCATCGAACCGATTTTGCGACCTGATAAAGAATAACTCGTTTTCCAGAAATGCATTAAGGTCGAATCGTTCTTTTTTCGAGGCAGGCCGCGAATACATCATCAAACCTTCGGTAAATTTCGTGATTCTATCGAGCCCGTCTTTCATGGATTTGATTTTCTTGGGCGCGTTATCCATCTTGCCCATTTCCATTTCCATTTCCAGAAGCTCGAGGTTGCCAAATACGATTGACAAATAGTTATTTAACTCGTGAGCAATTTCCGCCGCCATTTCGCCGCGGGTGGCCATGCGTTCGAGCATAATCATCTGGCGTTCGATGTTTTTCTCCTCGGTAACATCGCGGCCCATATATAGACTGGCGAAGACTTCCCCTTTTTCATCAAATACCCGGGCCGCCACCAATTCAATTACCAGGCGATTATGGCCGTGGGTTTCCGTGAGAATATCTCCCCGCCAGATTTTGCCATCCTCAAGATTCAACTCGATTTCGGCTAATATTTCATTTTTTCCGGTTGGATTGATAAGGATTCCGATTTCCTCGCCGGCGATATCTTTAAAATTGCAGCCGAATATCCGCTTAGCCTCATCATTGAAAATGAATATTTTACCGTTCTGATCGGTAACCACTATGAAAAACTGTGACGCCGATATAATCCTTTCCAAAAATTTATTGGCCGTTTTTAAATTCGTATATGATTTTTCGAGCTCGTTCGATGTTTCGTGAAGTCGTTTATTAGCCAATTCCAGTTGCTCATTTTTGCGCTGAAGGTCATTTATCAGTTGAATATCCGATTGACGCAGCCGCGAGGATAAAACCTCCATAACTTTCATCGCCAGCGCCGGGTATTTCCCGATTAACTTGGTAAACTGATCGCGGTCGATTTCGATAACGGAACTCTGGCCGGATGATTTGGCCGATGCGAATCTGGGAGAATCTTCTAATAGCGACATCTCGCCGAAAAATTCCCCCTGTCCGCGGATAGCTAATCGTACGTTTTTTCCTGTAGCCTTGTCGCGTTTGAGGATTTCAACGGCGCCCGACTTAACTATATAACAGGTAGTGGCATTGTCCCCTTCCTTAAATAACATGTCGCCATCGTTAAGGCGCTTTTCCTGGACTATCGCCTCCAGATGGTTGATGGCATCATCGGGCAAATGGCCAAAGAAGGGCACGTTCTTGAGCAATATTTTGACAGTATTAGCCATAACTTAAATGGTTCTTGACATTTTCTATATCGGCATTAAATTTGGGTTTATAAATATTAGGGTAATTTTGCCCCCTGTTGAAGTTTCGGTAATTTCCGGAACCATTAGATGCTTCAGGGGGTTATTAGTTGCCGTAAAAGGAGTAATGATTTTTGATGACAAAAAAACGCGCAAAGAAACTGGCGAAGGTTATCGGAGGGACTCTCGTCGGTGCGGCTATTGGCTTGATTATCAATAGGTTGGCGTCCGGAAACGGGTCGCAGTGTATGATTATCTGCCAAACCCCGGTGGCCATGGCCTATTTTGGTTTGGTCGGTTTACTTCTATCGATGAAATAGGAGGAGCTTTTGCCCATTTTCGAATATGTATGCCGCGATTGTGGAAGTCGTTTCGAGCTATTGCGTTCGGCCGATTCGGCCGAACCCGCTAAATGCCCAAGTTGCGGGTCGATAAAGACCGATAAACTGCTTTCGGCTTTTGCCAGCTCGGTTGCCGGGTCGTCCGGATCTGGTTCATCCGGGTGCGGATGCGGCGGCGGCTCCGGTTTTTCGTGAGCTGGATAGTTCGTCGGTCTGGCGAACGTTTTAATCCCCGACCAGTTTTTTAGTTTCCGATTGATTAATTTCCCTGATCGTCTATAAATCCACATTTTTCTTGACATCCAGACCGCTATTGCTATAATTTTCGTTTGCAGTTTATTTTTTGACGATATTGCAGCACGGTAAAGCAAAAAAATAGTATTAGTAGAATCGGTGGGCATTGTGATGAATTGTCTCGACAATTATAGACTACCTCCCCCCATTATGGCGATTTGTCTTATATGTAAGATTTCCGAGATCGCCTCCAATTTATAATTATTGTATTTGCTTTTTAAACCGAGTACTTTACTTACTATTAAAGGAGGCTATATGTTTCTACAACGGCGCTTAATCATGATTTTATCCTTGGCTGGGAACCAATTTACATGGTCGTTTACTTTCTCAAACACAATGACTGGTTTTGAACATACAGCATGGATTTACCCACAAGTAGTGAATTCAGATCTTAATTGCAACGTATACTCCACGGATTATAGTGTTGGCGATCACAAAATTACTGGGGATAACTTTACAGGAACCGGACAAGATTACCTTAGAATTGGTATTTGGAGCGGTTCTTATCCGGGAATTTTCAGTAATATGCAATTTGATGTTCATTACTATTCTAAACAACAGGAGTAACATCCCGCACTCCCCTCTTGTTAAGGGGGAGTGCCCATGAGGGCTTATGATAAAAGCACGACACCTATTAATTATGTATTTTCTTGTTTTTTCGACCAATACTTTGATAAAAGCGCAAGATAATACATGGGTATGTAACGGACCATTTGATGCCCGTGTTAAGGCAATAGCTATACACCCATTCAACAGGCAGTTATTGTTCATCGGTACTATCGAGGGTAAAATTTATCGCTCGTCAAATGGAGGAGAAAATTGGGAGCCCTTTAATTTCCCCGCCCCCGAACCGTCCGCGCGCTTAATTAATTTCCATCCCCTGGCTCCAGATACGGTATTTTATTTAACCACCGAGGGTATTTTTAGAAGCACTGATTGCGGTTATGGTTGGACAAGGATAGATTTAGGGAGGTTTACGATGAATGAATATCGTAATTTGGCCATCCATCCCCAAAATCCCAATATCATGCTCGCCGGTAATTGGGGATATATTCTTAAAACTGAAGATGGTGGAAATTCATGGAGAGAAATAAATATTCCGGTATATATGAGCGATATCGAATTTGACCCAATAGATTTAAGCTTAGTATATGGATCGGCTTATTCCGGCCAGGTGGGCAAATCGGTATTTAAAAGCACCGACCTGGGAGAAAATTGGATTAATATTTCCAACGATCTTGATAGTGCAGCGGGCGCGGAGAATATCGATATAGACCATTTTTGCCCTAATACTATTTATTTGGCGCGGACGGGTTATTCTGGACCTGGACATAGCGCGGCCAAGTCTACCGATGGCGGACAACACTGGCTGAATATTACTCCTCCGCAGATGCAAAGGGAAATCGCTTTTTGTATTATCGCCTCAAAGATAACCGCCAATACGGTTTATCTGACTACTTTAGGAGATGGCGTATTCAGAAGTAGAGATGGCGGTTCGAACTGGACTCCGATTAATACCGGATTAAACGTTTCAATGACAAGCCAAATTGTCGAAGATTCTATAACAGGGATATTGTATTTGGGGACTTACTTTGATGGCATTTATAAATCTTCAGATAACGGCGATCACTGGATAAAAATCAGCCAAAATATTAAAAATGCCGAATGTATCGAACTTGTAGCCAATACCCGTAATTCAGATTCGTTATTTGTCGTTACTGGAAGCGGATTATATGGGTCAATCGATGGAGCACGAAGTTGGCAAAGGATTGGTTTGACACCGCCATGTTTTTATGGTCTAACCGGATGTATAGCCATGGATAAATATAACCCACAAAACATCTATGTCGGATATTCCACCTATAATGGACAGGGGATAGGCGGAATAATCAGATCATCCGATGGCGGTTTGTCGTGGAATTATCATACAAATGGATTGCCCGAAAATTGTATGCCGCAAAAAATCCGTTTAGCATACTCGGATAATTTATTGTATCGAGTCTATTTGGCCGATCAATATGATTTATATTATTCTGAAGATAATGGGGAAAATTGGATTACAGTCGATGGGAATTTACCTTCAGGCACCAGTTTTAACCAATTAACGGTTAGCGAAATTAATCCCGATCTTATTTTTGTTGGCTGTAATTTGTTGGGCAAGTATTTTCGGTCAACCGATGGCGGTTTAAGCTGGGATTCACTTACCAATATGCCTTTAGGTGATTCCCGCCAAGAGATCGTTTGCGATCCTATCGATCCTAATTTAATATATGCTAATTGCGGTGTCGGACAGGGTTTATATAGATCGCCGGACAGGGGGCAGACCTGGAATGAAAACAACGGTAATTTGCCGCGATATAATAATTATTTTGCGGTCTCCGGTTTTACTATCAACCCGTTAAATCCATTGAATATGTATATAAATTCATATCATCGGGGCTTCTTTATATCACAAGATGGGGGAATCCATTGGAATTCCTTCAGACTGATGACAAAAGGGTGTTTTTCGGACGCCCTTTGTTTTTTTATGAT
>CAZTNJ010000135.1:0-7500 GCA_964614835.1 uncultured Ignavibacteria bacterium
TGTCACAACGATCCGGCGGTTGCGGACCAATTCCCTTAAAATATCTAACGCCATAAGTAACATCGCCGCCGATACGCTGCCCATCGGAATTGATATCACCCGGCATGTAACTACATGGCGGAGCCGTTATGTTCGCGTAGGTGGTGCATTCGGGAGTCCAACCATCTGTTTCTATGTTAAATGCCCAATCTCTCGCTCTGGCTTTGAAGAAATATCTTTTTCCATTAGTGGCCCCGGTAAACATGTATTGAAGCGTATCGCGTTCGAAAAAGATATTCCACCAGCCGCTGCCGGAATCGCACCATAAATCGTATCCCTTTATGCCGCTTGATGGCGCAGAATCCTGGGCAACGTTCCAGGTCACCCAAAATGACGATGTGGTCGTCGTATCCGGCGAATTGGCTGTTGTTCCCCAGGGAGCTTTACGGTCGAGCATGTAACGTCGGATAGGAGTCCAACCCGACCAACCAGCCGCGTTACCGGCGCGCAAACGCCAGTAGTAGTTGCCATCCGGGCGGCCAGAGAGCGAATAACCCCAGTAATTGTAGGCGATTGTGCTATCCTGGCCAAATGGCGATGACAGATCGGAGTTGTCATCAATTTGAACATGGTATTTTGAAGCGCAATCAGTATAGTACCAATTACAACCGAAATATACCTGGTTATAAGCGTAACCATCATCCGGGCCATAGATAGTCGGCATCGCCGGCGCCGATGTGGTTCCTACATCCATATAAATAACCAACATCGATTGACCATAAGTATTGATGTTGTTGAGTATGACCTGCGTATTGTTGTTATTGTAATCTTTTGAAGATGGACTAGTGGTATTACTAAAATTGTTGTTAAAACCGGCCCGATATGGGTCATTCATATCCATGCCGTTTGTAAGATGTTCCAGATGATAGGCATTATCCCCCTGCTCGAGCGCCACCATATAGTGATATGCCGCCGGTTGTCCAGGCCACCATTGGCAATCATTACCCGAATCTCGCATGGCCTCATCGACGTGGTAAATTAACATACCTGGACCAGCCAATGATGTGTCAGTAAATCTTGAATCGCGGTTTTCAACTAAAAAATACTGCTGGGAAGATAGGTTGCCGTAGGTCCATAATCGATATACTTTGTTGCTGTCTTCGGCATTCCAAACCCAGACATCGTGAGTGTAGCAGGGAATATTTACCACTGTCGAAAATCCAAGCTTTACCCGGCAGTAAGCATCCGGAAACGCCGGGCTGCTTCCAGCAAGGGTATCAGTTCCGCCAAGATTGCCATTCCAGCTTCCGTAGGCCATCAATGACCAATATCCCAAACCATAGCTATTGCCGCCATAACCGCCGTAATCATATAAATCGGGTAGACCAAGTATATGCCCAAATTCATGAGCAAATACTCCAACTGTGAGATCGTTCGCCGTATATCTGTATTCCGGATCGACACAATAGTACTTGATATATACGCCATCTCTGTATTGAGGCGTAATCTGCCACTTATGTGACCAGATATCATAAGTGTTTCCGGATAACTCGGCTCCCCGCCCTGAATGGACGATAATAATCCCGTCAACGGTGTCATCGGCGTTGTTGTCGTAATTGCTTAAGTTAACATACGGATCAATAAGCGCCAGCATATCCTCGCATAATCCCTGGGAATTATTTGGATATGTCCCCATACCGTAACTACCGGCGCCGCCATTCACCGTGTAATAAGCACGATTATGAGGAAGCGTAAACCAGCCGTTGGAGGAAGGTAAATTTGCGGTAACCAGAGTCAGCGAGCCATACGATACCCGATTATAATATTGTTTTAAGGATGGCCCGCGATGAAATGTTTGGCCGAAAATCAGACTATCGAACATCGTTCCTACCGTAACGCCAGCTTGATCGGAAAACTGAACCAACACGACGAGCAAATTAAAATTCGCCAGACTCATCCCTTGATGCAGAATTGGTTCTTCGGGGGCTTTATTAATACCAATACTACGCGCATACCCCGGATTTTGCATGTAAGGCGGGGCGATCATTTCCCCTTTGTCAATCTTGAGCAGGTTTTGCGGATGGGGCGGCATCGCCGCGCTAATGCTACAAAGCAAAAGCAATAATAATAAAACCATAAACCACCGAGGCATTTTGACCTCCTACAGTTTTAATGAGGCTTCAATTTTAAACGAACCTACATATAAATATACATATCCCTAATAATTCGTCAAGAAATAAAAAACGGCCCCAAATGAGGCCGTTTTATGAAAGCTATGATTGTCTATCTTGTCAATCTTGAATATTTACGGCTTTTGACACTTCTCTTAATACCGGCGGCGGGAAGAAGTGGCAATATGAGAGAGGCGCCGCTCCCTTAAAGTAAGCCACCAAACGAGTAATGTCAGAACCGCGGAATTCGCAATTGCCGTTGACATCGCCAGCCACATAGATATATGCGCTCGTTGAATCCATGTAACAACTATCCGGCGGGGGCGTGCCCAATCCCTTGAAGAAACGGACACCGAATGTAACGTCGCCGCCCAACCGCTGACCGTCGGAATTAATATCGCCCAGCATATAATTACAGGCTATACCCTCGATAACCACCAGCGTTACCGGTATCTGGATTGTACCCCTGACTGGGTCGTTTGAAACCACGGTTACCGTTCCGGTGTAGCTTCCCGGAGTTAAAGATGTCTCGCCTAACGTGATGGCAATGCTATCGGTTTGCGATGGCGGAACAACGCCGTTGGCCGGCGTTTCGCTTATCCATGGTTGATTATCAGTAATTTGGTAATTTAAATCGATCACCCCGGAGTTTGATATCAGTAACTGGTAGGTCGACGTTCCGCCAGAGATTACAGTATCAACAATAGAACTGGTGTTTAAATTAATCGACGCCGCCTGCGATGCCCCTACAAATAACGTTACCGGCACCGTTATGTTTGGAGTATCGAGATCGTTGGAGGCGATATTTATCTGTCCTGTGTAGGTTCCTTGAATTAAATTTCTCGCGTCAAGCGAAACATTAAGCGTATCGTAACCCATGCTGTTCACGCGTCCGGATAAGGGCGATACGAGCAACCAGGCCGGCCTGATTTCGATTGCCATGCCAGAGGAAATATAATGGGCGTTGTAAACCATCTGAAGTCCGATTGTGCCGTTGCCGTTTTGCATCCCTATGGTAGCGGAAGAATCAGGTTGATTGATAGTCTGATACTGGAATACTATCCTTCCGTTTTGTAGGATAATCACCTGGAATGAATACGGGCCGCCGCTGCCTATGTGCGGGACACCAACCCAGGAGACAATCAGGCTGTCGGTATTGTTTGAGTAGTAGTAGGCATTTCCGCCGTTCGGGAAATATAAATCATCCCAGAATGGAGCCAACATGTTTAACGGCGCGTTTACATTCGGGATAGATAAATTACTGTATGCTGTTGAAGTTGAACTGAACGACATGAATCCATTGCTACAGAAATAGAATGAATTAAAATCGTTCCCATAATAGTTGAACGAAAATCCAATCGGCAACGGTCCAACGTTTTCATCGTCGCTTAGCGAATCTATTGGCGTTCCAATAACGCTGATATCTTTCCACGCATAAACGGGGCCGTTCGGTTCATTGGAATCGAGCCACCTATAGCCGAAAGCATCAGGGCCGCCCTGGTTTAATATCATCGGCGGATTGTATTGTTCAACAATTACCGATTTCTTTTCCTCAATCGAGCCTAATATTCGAGTCGGAGCAGGAATTGGTTCGCCAATGCTTCTACCTTTGCGAAGGCCATTAGCCACGCTAAACGTTACCGTATAGTCAAGTTTACCGCGGGCGTTGTTGCCGATTACCAGATCACGATTAGTGGCTTCACCTTGTTGCAGCGTATCGATGATCGCCGTGGGACTTATGCCTATATTTGGTTCGAACACTTTCAGAGTCGCGGCAATATCTCCGGATGGCGTATCCGGATCATTGCAGGTATAATGAATACTGCCGTTATATATCCCGGAAGCCAAACCGGCGCTGTTAATCGTAACCTGCGTTAGAAGACTATCGCCGGGGGCGATATATTGCGATCCGCCAACAAACTGAAGCCAGTAGTAGGAGCTACTGTAGGTTAAAGCCAAAGTACCGGTACCGGTATTTTTCGCTTTTATGATTTTTATGACCGCGCTATCAGCGGCGACGCTATCGGCGATTGAAGCTGGAGAAATTACCAGATTGGGAGTTCCGCCCGAACCGACATTGAATGTAACCGGTATATTTACGTTCGGATTGGTCGGGTCATTGCTCTGAAGATTAATGTTGCCGGTGTAAGTTCCGGCCAGCAGCGCCGAACCGTCGAATGTCACAACCGCGTTGGTATTGCTGTGCGCGGCAACTGTCCCGACACGCGGCGTCACATAAAGCCATCCCTTTACAATATTGATTGCCAGATTGTCATGCATATAGTTGGCGTTATAGACAACCTGCAAACCATCAGTACCGTTGTAATTTTCAATACCAATTGTTGCGCCGTGAAGCGTATCCGGATCGGTGCCGTAATTCATTGTCCCATACTGGAACGTGATTTTACCGTTTGGATAGAGAATCGCCTGGAAATTAAGCGCTCCACCATAGGAGTAATTAGGCACATTTACGTAACTGACAATAAAGCGATTATTCGCGTT
Organism: uncultured Ignavibacteria bacterium; assembly: GCA_964614835.1. GTDB lineage: Bacteria > Zixibacteria > MSB-5A5 > UBA10806 > 4484-95 > JAAYTW01. Next base: position 4,653 of record CAZTNJ010000135.1, read on the forward strand.
ATCGAAGTAATGGTAAATCTGTCCGCCAGCGCCAGGATTGATATCATCCCACCAGATCGCTATTAGATTATTTGGCGTATTGCTGTTCGGTAAATTGGTATTCCCGGTGGATGAGCTTCCCGCGCCAAAGGTTAAAAAGCCGTTTGAACTTATATACAAGCTGGTGTACGCGCTATCAAAATATGGGAATGTGAAACCGATATTGAACGGACCGCGATAACTGTCATCGGTCATGGTATCGCGCGTGCCAACTGAGGATATATCAACCCAACTATAGCCTGGGCCGCCCAATTCATCGGAATCTTTCCAGAAATGTCCGTATATATCGGGACCACCGGAGCCCGCGATTATCGGCGGGTAGTAGGGTTCTTCTTTTACTTCGGCTTTGGAATTGTCAGCTGGTAAAAAGCCAATTGGCGCAACATCTTCAGGATTTACAACCGGCCGCAGCGAATTATTAATAGTAGCGGCAAGCGAATAGTAAAGCGGCCCGTTACCATTATTGGTCAACGTGAGATTCCTGACTTCCAGACCGCCTATCGATGTGCTGACATTGTATGAAGCTGGGTTCCATTGCAACGCCGGCGGCTCGGGAGGCTGGGCGCCTTTGATTACGACATCGTCGATGTACCATCCGGCATATGCAATCGAACCATCGCTGCCAAAACGCCATCTAATTATAACATTCTGACCATAGTATGCCGATAAATCGAACTCGGCGTGCACCCAATCACCGCTATTGCTGGTATAACCAGGTTCATTATCTAACCCGGTTATTTGGTTGTCGGGGTAACCTCCGATTGGCTCGATGACATTCCAGGATACGCCGCCATTTGTTGATACTCCGACATTACCACCATCATAGCTGTTTTCAAAAGCGAACCAGTGATAAAACTCCAGCGATGCAGTTGGCGATGATATGTAAACTTGCTGGCTTTTTAATGTGTCATCCGCACTGTTTGGATAGGTTGAAGCGAGGACTGTTCCCCAGCATTTAGCGCCGGAGTAAGCCGTCAATGGACCGTAGGTCGGTGTTCCCCATTCCCAAACTCCATCTCCAACATAGCCGCCATTGTTCAACTCGAACGATTCTGCCGGCCATAAGGTGAAATTGAGCGTATTGGTGCCGGCCACTACCTGGATGGAATCCAATCCCTTACTATACCCGATCGCGGTAACTTGCACTTTATATGTTGACCCGATAGGAACAGCCGCGAATTGATAAATACCGCTGGCGTTCGTCGTGTCAGGAGCGAGGGGCGTGTCAAGTATTTTTACAATCGCGTTTGGCACAACGCCACCGCCCTGAATGTTAACCGTGCCGCCAAGTATTGCCGTCGGAGCCTGAGTGAGATAAAAATCCTGGCTTACAGTATCATTGGCGATTACGGTCACCACGTGCGTGGTAGGCAGATAACCGAAATATGAACCTTTCAAGGTGAAAGTTGTGTCGGGTAACCCCATAATGTAGTACCCGGAGGAATTGGCGTTTGTTTGAATATAGGTACCCACAACCTCGATTTTGCCCGGAATGGGATTCGAATTGGCGATATCTCTTATATAGCCATCGACATTTCCAAAACCACCGGCCATCAAGCAAGCCTGATAAACATTTATTATGCCATTGCCATAAGTGTTATCTTCGCCTGTCGCTCCAAGGTCTTGAGAGGTTTGGATTAAGATTTCCTTGATCGTATTTACCGGTATATTCGGATTAGCTTGTCTGATTAATGCGATAGAACCCGTTACATGAGGGCTGGCCATCGATGTTCCGCTGTACGAGGAGTAACCATTGCCCGGTACCGAACTTCTGACGCTGACGCCGGGAGCGACAACTTCCGGTTTGATTGCCAATTGGCCGGTTGCGCATTCAGATGGACCCAGCGCCGAGAAGTACGCAATCGGTAAATTCGGGTCGCTGCCATCGACGGCTCCCACGCTGAAGCAGTTATACAATGTAGTAGCCCTGTCGGCCGGCGAACGCAAACCGCTTGAACCTTCATTACCAGCCGAGAATATTACGGCTGTTCCCGCTGCTTCGCAGTTATCTATGACAACCCAAAAAGATTGATCGCAATTGGGATAGCCATAACCATCGGGAATGCCCCAGGAGTTGCCGACAGCATCGGGATTATCCTGGGTTGCGGGATTACCATCTGGGTCGGTAAACCATTGAAATGATAATATAGCATCGGCGACCGTGCCGCTGATACCGTCGCCTCTATCAATGGCGGCCGCGGCGATCCATAATGCGTCAATCGCAACGCCTATAGTATCACCGGCAGCAGTCCGTCCGCATATCGTCCCCATTGTATGAGTACCATGCGATCCGGAATCCTGTGGATATGTCCAGCCAGTCGTATAAGGGTCATACCAGCTGTTGGCGGCCGTACCCCCATGTGTGCCTCTCCATCTGTCAACCAGGGCCAGATGATTTCCATCAACGCCTGTATCCATATTTGCGACTACTCGGCCAAGGCCGGTATATCCGGCCGCCCAGGCTTCCGTAACATGAATGCGTTCCAGCCCAATTTCATGTGATGTTATCAAACGATCAGGCTGGACAGGTTTCATTTCAACCGGTTGAATATTTTTTATTGGCAGGTCAGAATAAACAATTGCGATTTCTGGTTTGGCGGCCAGTTCTCTTATCGCGGCTTCTGTCGCCTCTAAAATAATCATGTTGGCCAACCAGACATTTTTATAATTCTTGATTTGTCCCTGGCTTTGAAGCTGTTGCAGGGCAGGGTTTATCCCAGCCTGCGTCCGGGTGGCAACTTCTTGAAGCGATGTGATTACCCGGTTGTTTCTTTCGGCAAGAGTGGCCCGTGATGATAACAAGCTCTGA
>CAZTNJ010000136.1:0-7486 GCA_964614835.1 uncultured Ignavibacteria bacterium
AAGCGGGTCGGCATCGCGGGGGACTTCATCATAAATGATTTTAGCGATAGCTCCTCGCCCGCCAAACCATTGCCGCATGAAATCGATATCGGTGGGCTGACGTTTAATTTCGCCGGTTGTTAGATTAATTCTTAAGGTAGTACCGGCCAGACCATTACCATTCATACTGACTCCTTTGCCGGTTTGGTGTATATGGTGATAGCACCGGTATTGCATAATTCGGTACATTTGAAACAATTATCGCAGATAATCACATAATCCAAATCGCGATGTTGAAATATTACCTGCGGCCGGCAGACTTTAATACATTCGCCGCAGTTGGTGCATTTTTCTTTGATTACAATCATTGCCCCATCTTCGCGTTGATAAATCGCCTTTTCAGGACAGACCTCCTCGCATTTGCGGCATTGAATACAAACGCGGGGTTTGTAAGTGCCGGGTTGAGGGAAGAGCGCTTCAATACGAAGGGCCGCTTTTTTGGGATTGATTTCATCAAAATGATGCATACCGCAAATTTGAAGGCAGAGGCGGCAGCCAGTACAATTCGACGAGACGACTTTTATTCTTTTTTTATCCATTAAAAGCCTCGATTATATTAGCCATTATGATTGAAGTCCGACAATCCAGATTATTAATGTAATGGCGGCGGACATGATCCTAAACGAGGATATCGCGAAACGGCTGGTCAGGTTCAATCTCATTGGTTTAAGCGCGGCGCCAATATAAAATCCAAGTTGAATGGCCACCAGCGAGTAAACCGCCGCATATAGCGCTCCGGAAATCAGGTAATCACCAATGCCCGTCATACCGCCAGCATACCAGTTTTCCTGACGCAGAACATAGGTCGCGAAAAACGCAAAGACAGCATAAGCGATATATGTCAATAAAGGAGCCGCAGCCAGGCGAGTTAAAAAACTTCGGTCGAGCTTGGTTTTAAGGGCAAAATAGAAGAGCTCGAAGATAACGGCATCAATAGCAATTGCGGCCACCTGACAACCATAAAAATTATCGGAAGCGGTTTTAAAAGCGCCGGCTATCAACGCCATGATAATGGTTGAACCGGACATATTGACCAGGCCTTTACTTGAATACATTATTATAAGGGCGATTCCGAAAAGTAATGATGATTTATTGGGGATTCCCCAGGCTCTGAATATATCGCCTCCGAAAAGCTCGGCGGCTCCCCAGATTGAACCGAAGAGAATTATCAGGATCGATTTTTCGAGTTTAATCATCGTGACCTCTATTTTGCGAGTTTTTATTCATAATGCTCTCAATCGCGCATCGACACATACAAAAATATTAATAAGCTATTCCTGAACCAATTTCAAGTTTAAAGTGGAAATTCAAAATAACAGCTTAATGGCAATAAATAGCCATTTAGTAGGAATGGCGTTTAAATTCTTGATAAATATCCATTAACATTCAAAAATAGCTTGACAAGATTTATGAGTATTTTATAATTACAGTTCAAATAAATGCAACGAATCCTGGCCCATAATGGTTAGGTAAGGGGGAGAGGATGTCGGAAGATAGGAATTTAAATTTAAACAAGAAGGAGTCCACAATGAAAAAATTAACGTTTCTGGCGATAGGGATAATGCTATTGATGGCTCTTCCCGCATTCGCCCAGGATCCTGGCGCGCCAGATAGTATCATTATCGATACTACTTATGCCCCGGTTGACACAATCAATTACACTACTCGTTATGTGCATGTCTATTTTGTTACCGATGATTCGATAATGTTCGTGAATTTGCCGATTACCTGGGGTTCTCCTGATGGCCAAGTCTTTCCTGGCCGCAGTGTCTGGAGAGCACCATTTACACAGTGGGACGATGTTTATGATACACTTTTAATCGCGGAAAGATTATTAAGGCAAATCCTCTTCTGCGATTTGGGCAATGAGGATAATCCGCCCCTATTCACTAACGGCACCAGACTATGGGGTCTCGATTTAAGGTTCCTGGCTACCCCCAGCGCGGTCGCGCAATGTTTCTGGATTGATACATGTACCGATGCCATAAATGGCAAGGTCGAAATGGCCAATATCGAAATCACATTCAGACCGAAAATTAAAAGAGGGTATATGCGCTACGGATCGGTCGGAATCGAAGATAATAATCCAATTCTGCCGTCAGCGATCGCCTTAAAGCAAAATTATCCAAACCCATTTAACCCGGAAACCAATATCGAATTTGCTCTTCCTGAAGGCGGAAATGTCAGCGTTGAAGTATTCAATGTGTTAGGCCAGAAAGTAAAAACTCTTATATCCGAATACAAAGATGCAGGCACATATTCTGTGCGCTGGGACGGCACCAATAACAACGGGATGGCCGTGCCATCGGGAGTATATTTCTACAGAATGGTAACCGAAGGATTCTCGCAGACTAACAAGATGATCATGCTCCGCTAACCGATTTATACAAAGACTAATTCCAAAGGCATCGCCCGCAAGGCGGTGCCTTTTTTGTCGTGACACCGCAATCATTTTCACAGTAGAAGTACTGCAATTTTACGCATATCCAAAGGGTGATTTCTGTAACTTATAATTATATAACGAGTTGTGTGCATTAAACGCATTCAACTTAAGTCTATTGATTTTTGACCCGAAATTTAATGTAGCGGTGTAAAAGAAAAGTAATCTCTTATATATAAACAGCTTAAAACAAGTCTGGCGGTTTGAAAATACTCCATAAAGCGGGAACGAAATTTGTATTCTATCGTTTATTGAGAGTAAAGGATGGAGTTAAATTTGGCCAAACGCCAAGGAGGTTTCTGATGAGAATATTGACAATTAGTTTTATGATGGTTTTGTTACTGGCAATCCCGGTTTTAGCAGTTGATCCGGGAGTACCGGATACGATTGCCTATCAACAGCATGTATATATCCCTTATAATCCGGGAAATGGGATGATTGGATATGTAAGCGTATATCTAATTACGGACGATTCAGTTGCCGATGTGACAATCCCCACGGCCTGGCGTTCAGTTGATGGTCTTATCTATGCTGATAGTATTATCTGGGGCGACCTGTTTCTTCAATGGGATGACTATTGGAGCAGTATCAATAGAGATACATCGATAATACATATTCTGGGCTTCTCCGATCTGGGCGGAGATGATAATCCGCCGCTTTTTACTAATCTTACAAGACTGACCGCTTTCACGATTAGATTCAGGATAAGTCCAAATGCTGAACCTCAAATTGTTACAATAGACACAACTCGCGACCGTAGAATGGGAAGCGCGAATTTTGGGCCTGTCAATGGTGGGAGTAGCTTTACACCTATAGTGGTGCCGGGGTCATTGTACTACGGAATTCAAGCCGATATTGAATCGGATGACAATCCCTTGCCGACAGGATTCATGCTTGAGCAGAATTTTCCGAATCCATTTAATCCAACTACCCAGATAGGTTTTGAGGTTCCATCGGCAACCGTGGTTAATGTTGACGTTTATAATATACTTGGTCAGAAAATCAAGACGCTTGTTTCAGATTATAAAGATGCCGGTAAATATTCGGTTAGCTGGGATGGCACAAACGAATCCGGCCAGGCAGTGCCATCAGGGGTGTACTTCTATCGCCTGACGACATATGACCATTCAGAGACCAGAAGAATGATGCTTTTGAAGTAACAAATCACAGATGGAATCGAAGCCCGGGTGATTTGGCCCCGGGCTTTTTTATGTTTAAATTCGGATTGGGAAAATTCGCGATGATTAAACATCTGGAATTTTTTTCATTATTATTTTAACCTTTAGGTTTTCAAATCATGGAGAGGAGATTAAAAATGAGTCAAAATACTTCAAACGAAAAGGCGGATTTTGGCAATCCGCAAAAGTTGGCGGGGTTGGTCGATTATGCCGATGGGGCGGTAGTCAGTCGAACTCTGGTAAAGAATAATGCCGGGACGATAACGCTTTTCTCGTTCGCGAATGGCCAAGGGCTAAGCGAGCATTCGGCGCCATTCGACGCTTACGTGGAAATTCTTGATGGAAAGGCGGATATCACTATAGGGGGAAAGAAAGTAACGGCATCGGCAGGAGATTTTTTGATAATGCCAGCCAATATTCCTCACGCCCTTCAATCGGTAACTAATTTCAAAATGCTGCTGGTTATGATCAAGGGTTAGATCGGGCAGGAATAGGATATGGTTTATCGGGTTGTTAAAGCTCATAGACCACAGGATATTATAGAATGGCAGGTCGTATCGGGCGAGGAAGTCCGTTATGAGAAAAGGCCTACATCATACCCGGGATGGCTTTGGTGTACCAACCACGAAGGTTTATCGGCTTGGGCGCCGGAGAGCTGGGCAACGATTATATCTTCGGAATTTTGCCGTTTCACCCGGAATTATAACGCTTTAGAACTTGCCGTCGAAATCGGTCAAAAAGTGGAAGGTGCGATTGTAGAGAGCGGCTGGGTTCTGGTAGTAGACGCAAACAAAAAAAGCGGTTGGGTTCCGCTGGAGTGTTTAGAAAAGCTCATCGATTTATAAAATGATTTAGATAAAATGACGATTAGCGAAGCAAGGTCATCTTGCGGGTCTGGCTGAATTCTCCCGAAGTTAGATGGACGAAATATATCGCCGAAGCGGCCGCATCGCCGCGACTATCGGTGCCATCCCAGTTACAGACGAAATTACCAGCGGGAACATATTCATTTAGCAAAACTTTTATAGATCGGCCCAAAGCATCAAAGATTTCGATTCTGGTATTGCCTGCTTTCAATATACTAAATTTCAGCGAAGTAGTTGGATTGAAGGGATTGGGGTAGTTTTGATTAAGCGCGTAGGATTCCGGTAAACCGGCCAATTCGTTGATTCCATCGGCGCCGAAAGATTTCGCGGTAGCGATAGCAATGTTTGAAATCGGGGATTGATTTCCGGCCGCATCAAGGGTTTTCATTGCGATATGATATTCCATACCGGGCGCCAAATCGCCAAGAGTCCATTGTTGAGAAGACCCACCCGCGAGGGGCGCGGGTGGGTTGTTTATAGACAGGAAAGAACCGAAGTTGGCCTCCGTGATTTCACGAAGAGCCGCTTTTATAACATAGGCGCTGGCAGTACCGATTAAAGCATCATCCCCGGGGGCGGTCCAGCTTAAGCCGATTTCACCAGGGTTTGGACCGGTAATTGCCGAAAGGTCAATAATAGCCGAAGGCGGAATAATGTCGAGCGTTGTCCCGCTGACAACGTTTGATAATCCGGAAATATTCGGGACTTCATCGGAAGCCTTGATTGCGAAGTAATAAGTGCGGTTCGAGGTTAACCCGGTCACGATCATGCTATCTTGAGTACCGGCCGCGTGTGGAGTGGGTTCGCCGCTAACCTGTGTGGCAGAAGCCCAATTAGCTTCCGTGATAGCTGATGACGAATAGCGAATATCATATGATGTACAGGTGCCTGTTAAGCTATCATCGCCCGTGGCGGTCCATTTAAGAGTAATAGTAGTCCCGGTTCTATTCGTAATCGCTAAAGTTGTAATACTGGCCGGAGCGACTTGTTCGTTGGCGGTGGTAATTGCCGCAATATTCGATAAGCTCGACCAGTTGGCGACCTCATCGGCAGCCTTTATGGCGAAATAATAGGTAGTGGCCGGTTGAAGCCCTGTTATTAACATCGATTCAGCAGTCCCCGCGACATGTGGGGTGGGTTCACCTGTGACCTGGGTCGCTGATGCCCAGTTCGCTTGCGTAATATTTGAGGTCGAATATCTGATATCATATTGGGCGGCCGTACCCGAAGTGCTATCATCGCCAGGCGCAGTCCAGTGTAATGTTACCGAATTGGCGGTGGTTTGAGCAAAGGCCGCCAGGGTCGGTAAGACCAGTATCAGCATAACTGCCAGGAGAATATTAACCGGCATGTGTCTTGAATTATCCGGTATTGTTTTCCCCCGTTTTTTAATCATAGCAAAGTCCTCCTTTACGTTTTCGCCGAAAGAGAACAATGCAGATAATAAGCCAAGCGGGCGAGATATTCGTAAGTAACTGAAAATTGGCATGTTATATTTGTAATGATAATCCATATTCGTTGGTACAAGGGGCGTACATTTGTTGCAATTTTGAACGATGCTCAAAGTTTAAGTAATTCAACAACATGTTGGTTTAATCGGGAGAGTTTCAATTCCCTGAAGGGCAAAATTGAGGTCTATATTCGATCGGTAATTAAAAAATCAGGCCAAATATAAGAAAAAGTATCATAATATCCTTGACAATGCCGAATAATACCGTATAATGCGTTGAAAAGAGGTGATATAAAAGATGGATAAATTATTGAAGTTCTACACAACCAACGAGATAGCCGATCTTCTGAAGATGAACGTCCAGGTTATCGCCAGGAAGCTTCAAGGGGGCGAAATAATAGGCTACAAGATCGGCAAAGATTGGAGAGTGAAAGAATCCGATCTACTTGAATGGCTGGAAAAACATTCAAATTATAAAAAAAACAATCCAGCCGAACAGGTAATCCAGCGATTCATGAAGAACGGACGATTTGAAGTATTTCCGGCTCAGTATAAGCGCAGAAAATACATAATCGAATATATACTCCAACAATTCGAACTCAACCGTCTATATACGGAAAAAGAAGTGAATGAAATTATCAGTCGCTATCATGATGATTATTGTCGGGTACGCCGCGATTTTGTCGATGAAGGGATGATGAACAGGCAGAATGGTAAATATCGGCGAAATGCAAGCTATATAATCACAAAATAAAATCTCCGATAGCGATTCCGATGCCGCCTCCGGCGGCAGAGAAACCCGACCACTATCAATGTGGCAGTAAGGCGATTTATACAGCGGTCGGGTTTCTCTTTCGTCCATTAATGGACGAAATCGGAATCGCCATCTGGCTTCAAATAGGAGGCTAAATATGGGTTGATTCTGAAACTGGGGGGTTCGGCAATCATACTAATTTAGGACAACGTAACTAGTTAACTTTTTTTTATTGTAGTTCGTTTATATTAGTTTATCGGTGAATTCGGGAATATTAACTTGACAATAAGATAATAATATACATATATATGCAATGTGATCCGATATATAAATGTATCCCGTAAATCGGATCTTTGATGAAATGGATTTAGATGAAATCGCTAAATCGGGTTCTAGTAGATAGGGGGAATGACCGCCAATGAATCGCCGCGACTTTTTTAAGCTGAGTACGGTTGGTTCGGCCGCTATTCTGGCCGGAAAAGCCAAAGCAAATCAAATTCATGACCCATCGAGGTTCGACAACGCGTATGGAGTGCTGGTTGATACGACTGTTTGTATCGGATGCAGGAAATGCGAATTTGCCTGCAACGATGCTAATATTCCTGCAAAAAAGGATAAATCGGTTTTTGAGGACAAATCGGTTTTCGAAAAGCATCGCCGCCCGACCGATGACGCATATACAGTTGTAAATGCTTATTCAAATCCCAGTAACAGGGAAAAGCCCTATTATATGAAAATTCAATGCATGCATTGTAATGT
>CAZTNJ010000137.1:0-3418 GCA_964614835.1 uncultured Ignavibacteria bacterium
ATTCAGGGGTTAGCTTGAAGATATCGGATATTAATATCGTTTAAGATACAACCAACCAGGAGGGAGCAGCCATGAAAGACCTGACCAAAAGGCAACGACAGATTTTTGAATTTATTAAGCGTTCGGTCGCCGATTTGGGGCGGCCGCCATCGCTAAGGGAAATCGGTGAGAAATTCGGAATCAATTCGACCAACGGTGTGCGTACCGTACTGGATGCTTTAGAGCGCAAGGGGTATATCCGGCGCAACCGCTATTTGTCGCGCGGCATCGAAATTCTTAAAGAAGCCCAGGAATATCTCGATCCGGAAAAGACTTTGATGGTGCCCTGGATAGGCAGGGTGGCCGCCGGTACGCCATTGTGGGCCGAACAAAATATCGAAGGGAATTTCTGTATCGACAGGTCGTTTGTCACTGGCGACCAGATATTCGCTTTGCGGGTGAAAGGGGATTCGATGATGAATGCCGGCATTCTGGATGGCGATTTCGTATTGGTGCGCCGCCAGGAAACGGCTGACCGCGGCGAGATTGTGGTGGCGCAAATAGGGGATGAGGCCACGGTCAAACGATATTACCCCGAGAAAAAGCGGATTCGTCTCGAACCGGAAAATCCCACCTACGGCCCGATTATTGTCGAGAAAGGATCGCCGGGATTTACGATTGCCGGCAAAGTGGTGGGTTTGTTAAGAAGGATGTGATGATCGGGTCAGAAGCCCATAGGCTCCTGACAGGAATACTTGATATAATAAATTAGGTCGATGGTTCCTATCCGGTGAAGGCCGGATTAAGCGAAGCAAGTCGGGGGTCTATGCGAGCAGGCTCCCGACCGACCTGACGAAAGAAGGCAGTGGTTTCGACACCTTCGAAGACGGGGGAGAAACCCGACAATCGGATTCGCGGATACAATACGGGCGAATGCAATTCGCCCCTACGCGGGGGAAATTCAGGTTGTATGGACAGCCACAATAAAATCGAACCCGATGAACCGAAAGAATTGAATCGCCGCACCCTTCGTATCAAGGGCTACGATTATTCGCAGGCGGGGGCGTATTTCGTGACGGTGTGCGCGAATAAGCGTCAATTAATATTCAGTGATGCCAGAATAATAAAAATTGTCGAGGATGAATGGATGAATACGGCAACGGTACGAAAGGATATCATCCTCGATGAATTTGTGGTAATGCCGAATCATCTGCACGGGATAATTTTCATAAAATATAATGACATGATATCGCGTAGGGGCGAATTGCATTCGCCCCATGAATTTAAATCGCCATCAAAAACCATAGGTGCCATTATCCGTGGATTTAAGGCATCATCGTATCGAAAAATTAATTTGGCCCTTAACGTATCAAATTATCCCGTCTGGCAACGCAATTATTACGAACATGTAATTCGCAACGAAGCCGATTTATTCGAAAAACGAAAATACGTAATCGATAATCCGACCAAGTGGAACGAAGACGAATATTATTTGAACGAATCCGTCGGTGGATTGAACACATGATTTGTATTGGATATAATATAGGGCGAATGCAATTGGGCCCAACGCGGACCAATATTTTATGTTGTCATAGAGGATATTGTCAAAGCGTAGCATGCCTTGTCTTTACGGGCGGAAAGATATGTACCAGGATATTGACGAACCAATCGATGTGATCGTCGTTTTCGAAAACGGCGCCATGAAACCGCTGCGGTTTCGCTGGAACGGGCGGGCTATCAGAGTCAATCGCGTTACCGGCACCTGGAAAGCCGATGTCGGCCAAAGCCGAATCCGCTATTTCGCTGTGCTCGACAACGCCTCGAACTTTTTTCAGTTGGCTTACGATGAACGTAACACTGTCTGGATACTCAACAAAATCTGGGTGGAATAGCTGATGGATATTTCGGGCTGGAAAAAGATAATCATGCATATAGACATGGACGCCTTTTTCGCGGCCATAGAACAGGCTCATCTGCCAGCCTTAAAAGGCAAGCCGGTGATAGTGGGCGGCACTCCGGAAGGACGCGGCGTGGTCACCACCTGTTCGTACGAGGCGCGTCAGTACGGCATTCATTCGGCGATGTCGGCGGCCAAAGCGGTTAAGCAGTGTCCCAACGGCGTCTTTATCGGGATATCGGCGCATAAATATTCGTACGTGTCGATGGATATCCTGCGGATATTAAGCGAATTCACGCCGCAGGTTGAGCCGGTGTCTATCGATGAGGCATTCGTTGATATCAGCGGTATCGCCGAACGCTATGCCAGTTTCGAGGATTTGGCGAATCAGATAAAGGGCAAAATCTGGGAATCACATCGGCTGACCGCATCGATAGGAATAGCGCCGGTCAGATTAATCGCGAAGATGGCATCAGGGACAAACAAGCCGAACGGCTTGACCATAATCTATCCTGGGCATGAAAAAGAATTTCTCTGGCCGCAACCGATTCGGAATATGTGGGGGATAGGACCGAAATCGGAAATCACGTTTCAGAAATTGGGGATAATGACCATAGGCGATCTGGCGAAATTTTCCAAGGCCCGCTTGAAAAAACATTTCGGTATCGCCGCGCCCGGCTTAATCGATCTGGCCAACGGCGAAGGGGAAACGGGGATTCATCCGGGGTACGAGGATTCGACCGAAAAATCGATGGGGCACGAACACACGTTCGATATCGATGAGACAGATCAGTTGCGCCTGGAAGGGACACTTCTGCACTTATGCGAAAAAGTAGCGCGAAGATTGCGCTTGTCCGAATATAAGGGTTATACGATTACTTTAAAAATCCGGCTGCCTAATTTCCAGCGGTTGACCCGCTCTTGCAGTTTGCCCGAACCGACCGATTCGACGATGGCGATATACGAAATAGCCAGAGGGTTGCTGGAAAAGCACGGATTTCATAAGCAGCCTATCAGGCTGATAGGGGTGTCGGTGTCTAACTTGGACAAAAAAGCGGAGACCAACCAGGTGTCGATATTCGACCAGCCGGTGAAAAAGGCTAAATCGGTGGAAAACGTGCTGGATAAGATTCGCGATAAGTTCGGCGAAAATTGTATCTGCCGAGCCGGAGGGTATGTTGAGTGAAAAAAGCCGGGAGCCTTGCGACTCCCGGCTTTTACTCACTTTATTTTAATCCTTCAATCCGCGTATCGTTTCTTAAACTCTTCCATGGCTTTGAGCCGGGCCTTTTTTACCTCGTCCGGTTCTTTGCCGGAAAACCAGAGGTGATCAGGTTGGTTAAGCGTTTTTTCCAGAAGCGTTTTCACTTCGTTGGCGGCTTTTAATTTGGTTTCATCATTGCCCAGATTGGCGGAGATGATTTCCTCGACCTGCGGAATGAATTCCATATAAAACCGTTCGGCCACTTCGAAAAAGCCGTGCCACTGGGTATAATCGGGGGCGAACATAGCGGTACCCATGCGGGCGCGGCGGCCTTCGTG
>CAZTNJ010000137.1:3428-3808 GCA_964614835.1 uncultured Ignavibacteria bacterium
ATTCGATTTCGTCGTCGAAATTAATGTCGGCAGTGATTAAATTGCCTGCCCTAAGTTTGTTGTAAATCTCGGTTGCTGGGATCGCGAACTTGTTGTTGTATAATTCAACTGCATTGTCATACTGACCGTAAAAGTTATCCACGTACGATGATGTATGGCAATTGGAGCAAACCTTATTCATGTCGGCGCGACGATTCTCCCAAGTTTTCACCTGCTTGCCGGCTTTGATAGCGGCAGCATCGATTTTTTGCGAAACGGCCGGCCGCAGTGTCCAGCTGATACGGCTGCCGACATCGTGGGTAAGCAGCATGTCTTTTGCGGCCGACATGTGGCAGGTGGCACAAGTCGGGGCGGCGGAATAATCGATGCCGACTGCCCAG
>CAZTNJ010000137.1:3818-5858 GCA_964614835.1 uncultured Ignavibacteria bacterium
TTTTTGGGCCGAAATTGGGCCGGGGGCAAATTTGGGGGGGGGGTATAATAGTTGGCGTCTGGCCATGTTGTGGTAAGTAAATTAATCCTGTCGATATTCGCGTAATAGGCGATACCATGTTTGGATTCCTCGAAAATCTCTTTTTGCGGATGGTCCGGGCCGAGGTGGCACTTGCCGCAGTTTTCAGGTTGACGAGCGAGCGCCGCATCGAATGAATGGCGACTATGGCAGGCGGCGCAGGAACCTTTGGAGCCGTCGGGATTGAGGCGTCCCATACCGGAATTAGGCCAGGTTGATTTATCGAGCATGCCACCGCTCAGGACTTTAATTTCTGCTCCATGACACTGTTTACAGCCACTAACTGCGGCGGCCGGCCCTTCGATAACCTCGCCCAGCACATTATCAGGCGAGCCGAGAATTTTGCCGGCATCGGCATGGTGGGAAGCCTGAAATTCATCGAATTCGGGTTTATGGCACTTAGCGCAATCCTTTGGCGATACGATAACCGATACAGTATATCCATTATGGTCCATGGCATCGGCATCTTTAGAATCAGCGGCGTGGCATTCGAAACATCCGACATTGGCGCCATAGTGGCGGCTGTAACGCCATTCGCCGACCAGCCCGGGCATCTCGGTTTGATGGCATTCCAGGCAGGTTTTGGTATTATCGCTTAAGTTGCCCGGAACAACCCGGTTGGCGGAATCTTGCGCGGCCGCAATTGAAAAACATATAATTATCAATAGTATTGCTGTCTTAAATTTAATCAATGTCTTTTCCTCCTCTTGATCACTTTTCATTCATAGTTATCAGAAGGATTAATATATAGATACAAAACATCAGTCAAGTTTGATTTTTTACATCTCCCTCTTTTATCGCTTTCAAAGATTTATTTCAGTAAATGCAGTCTAATGCATTCGCTATCATATCGGGTGGTGAGCATGCGGTAGTAGATACCGGCGAGTCGAGTGAAACCATTCCGGGCGGGGACTATTCGATAAATAAGAATTCGCTATCACAACCATAAATACAATTCAATTACTTCCTGGAAAATTATCGCCAAACCTAAAAAAAAGGGCGGCTGTTAACCGCCCTTGAATTCGTTTGCAGAATCGGCGGATTTATTTCCGCCGTAATCTCATTTCATTTTGAGATTCCAACCGATTTACCGGCTCTGGAGTCTGTGATTCGAAGCTTTTAGTAGGGAGATTTATCGCCTCGGACTCCTTATCCCGCAATATCGGAGGTAAATCCGTCGGGAAGAAGTGGCAATATGATAACTGGGCATTTCCCTTGAAGTAAGCCACTAATCTGGTGATGTCTGAACCTCTGTATTCGCAGTTGCCGTTAACATCGCCGGCAACATACAGGTAAGTTCCAGTCGAATCCATAAAACAACTATCTCTGGGTGGCGTTCCTATACCCTTGAAGTAGCGTACGCCGTAAGTTACATCGCCGCCGAGTCGTTGGCCATCGCCGCTCATATCGCCGATTAGATACTCGCATTGGGATGGAGTAATAGTGGCATCCCGGAAATCATTATACATCCGCGGCTGCAACTGGTATCCCGATTTGTATGGCGGGCTGGTATCATACTGGCCGAGGATTCCTACGATTTGCTGCATAGTATCAGGCCTGGTTTGTCCGGGAATATTGGTACTGCTTTCGATCCTTAACATTCCAATATAAGTTTGATCCTGGATAGTCATCGTTGCCGAATAACCAATTATTGGCCAGGTGTCGGGCGAATCGATAACCGCCACACTGGGCACCATCGCCAGAAGACCCTCAAGGGCTTCGCCAACACTATCTTTCAGAGCCGAGCAATAAATAATAACAGTATCAAGATGCGCGCCCGATCCCAATACGCTTATTCGGGGGGCTTTGTAAACCTGGAGTTGGGTTCTGCCATTATATTGCCCGACAATACCGGATGCGCGAATCGAGTCGCCGATGTTGATATTGATGAGTCCTCCGCTGTAGTATACGTTTATGGCCGCGCCGCCGCTTTGCATGAAGAAATTAGTTTGAGTTGTCGAA
>CAZTNJ010000137.1:5868-7454 GCA_964614835.1 uncultured Ignavibacteria bacterium
CCTGTTAGTATCATAGCGCGCCCGATAGAATCCGGCAGGAAATCATAATTTGCGTCTGTTCGCGCCTGAGCGATTGTCCTAATTGCGGGCGCCTGGAAATAAAAGCCTAAAAAGCTAATTGGGGCCTGATCCGGATATTTGGAAGTATCGCCATCGATATCTCTGGCGCGGATATAGTAATCAACCCGGTAACCGGCGGGGAGAGGAGGAAAGGTGAAAGTATAGAAATAATTGGTGGCTGGGATCATGGGAGCATTTTGCCAGTTGCCGAGATTGAAACGGTAGTATATCCAAACATTAGTAATCGAGTCGGGGCCTACGATATTTGCCCTGACGATTACACTGTCGGCATCGCCGGATCCAGCGTTAATGGGATAAGGCGGATAGCTGGTAACGTTACTTATAATAGGTCCCCCGACCGGCAACTGAATATCTCGCATATACCGTGGCTGAAGATGGTAACCGCCGAAACGGTCGTAAATCACTCCCTGAACGTAGGCAAATGTCATACCCGGCGATGGTAAGAAACTAATAGAATCGGAAGCTTCACGTACCATCAGATGGTTTCCGGCGCTATCGTGGCAAACCCATTCTGATGTGTTGGTATACAAGATTACGGTATCAACGGTGATATTATTGACGCGGCAATAGACACCTTCATACTGCTCGCCTAAAGTATCGCCGCCATCCGTCGAATCGATTACGTCAGCGGTAATCGTAACAGGGGTTGGTTCTGGGTGGCCAAAACCGCCAAAAACGAAAGATCCGGGGATAATAAATAATTCTGTCATATTGCTTGTGAAACGGCTTGCGGAAGGGTCGCTCCAGAAATACTCATCCACCAGGGCGTTGAAGCATATTGAATCTCCGGGAATGAGCGTCGGAAAGCCTTCCGCGGAAACGTTGTATGCCATAATTCCCGACCAGGGGCCGCCCTCGGCCATTTCCATGTAAAATGAGACGCCGCTACCCGCATAATATAATCCGGTGCCGCCAGTGATAATTCCGCAGACATGGATAGTATCGCCGCAATAAGTCGAGCTGTCCTGTCCAACTGGGACCTCTTGGATTTGGGCGATCGTCACGTTAGGATACTGCGCGTAAAGCGAAACAGTTGCCAACAATAATAATAGCAGAGACGCGGTAAAGATTTTTTTCATTCGGACCTTCCTTTCCTCAAAATTACTTCTTTTATTCTCCCAATAACCTGGCCATCATGCATAAAATTGATAATTTTGCTCAATAAAATGAGACTATTATTTAATTAGTGTTTGGCTGTCATTTATACTTTATTCAAACAGCAGTCGACGATTAAGTCACTGTTTCTAAGTAAGTTAATCAGATTTTCAAGGTCCGGCCCGACCAGCTTGAAATAGATTTTTAGCGAATCGAAGATTTTTCGCCAACAAAGCGGGTAATTGGAGCGCGAAACAAATCATCGATTATTCCATATTCAAGTTAATTAAATTGTAAAAGAAACCTAATCTCTGCTAATATATAGCCCAATGTGATTTTCTGTCAAATAATTTTAAATGATGAGTTTCCCCGAAAAATTTTAAGGTGGGAGGAGGGTTAGTTGGTTTTTG
>CAZTNJ010000138.1:0-7367 GCA_964614835.1 uncultured Ignavibacteria bacterium
TTTGTGTTCCAAAAATTTAAAAACTTTTTGTTAAAAAACCGGTTTTATTGGCGCGTGGCCAAACCATTTTAGTATACGGGTGGGGGCATGAAAGCGAATTTGGGGAAATCAGTTCGGTAGGTCAGGAAGCGCATGTAACGACTATCCGGGAGGCAACAGAATTTATCGAGGGGATAATGGCTAATGGTATCACCCCGAACTTGTTGGCAATAAACAACGGCTCTAAACATGGCAATTACCTTGAAGGCGAGGAAATCAACATCGATCTCAAGCGAACCGGTGAAATCGCTGATGCGATAGCCAAACATAAAATCCGAATCGCGCAACATGGTATAACCGGTACACCGCCCCATATTCTTCAGAAATTCGCCGATTATGGTATCCGCAAAGGGAATGTCGGTACTGAATGGCAAAATATCGCCCATCGCCATCTGCCGCCTGATTTGCTTGATAAAATGAAAGAATGGTCGAAAACAAACAATAAGAATATCAAAGAAGCGACCAAGCCATTCAAGGCGGATATCGATAGTATACCAACGAAGTATGCGGACGCCATTGCCGAAGAGGCTTATCGGGTTGCCAGCGGATTTATAACTGCTTTTAGGGCAACCGGTTCGGCGACATATCTGGACAAACAGGTTAAAAACTGATGAAAAGATACTTGACTTTATCCTATTTTTACATACCTTTGGTCAAACGAAAGGGGTCTTTATCGCAACTGGCTAAAGGGTACACGGCGTAAGTGCCGAAGAAACAAAGAGAATGGTTGCCCTTTTGTCCAGGAAATTGTCGGATCATCCTGTGGATGATACCGATTTTGAAGGAGGAGTTGTGAAACTCACCCCGATTGCGATATTTACGGCCTTTTTTATTTTGGGGTTATCCCAATTTAGCATATCTGAACAAGCCGTAACCAAAATTTTTGATACAGATGTTCAGGTATCAGCCTCCAGCGAGGCCGGCATTACATTAGATTATTCGGCGCCTTCGGTAAATTTTATTGGTATTGATGAATATCCCGAAAATTATCAGTACCCGCAGATCGCCAATACAGCCCAAAACCGGATACCTGGCCAGCCATTTTTACCAGTAAAATTGGTCCCGATTGCCGTACCCTTTGGCGCGAATCCCTCAATTATAATTGTTAATCAGGAATATTCGCCGCTGGAAAAGCAAGTCGATGTTGCCCCTTTTGTAGCCGCAAAATCAACCGCGGAATTCTCCCGGCTGTTGGCTGAAAAAAAACAGGCTTTGACTGACTGGCCATCCCAATCTGCCTATATCGCTTCAGATGATGTCATCAGGGGTTTACGAATCATTAAGGTTGCTCTCGCTCCTGTGAAGTATCAGGGCGGGACGCTTTATCGAGCCGATAACCTGAAGGTGAGAGTCGAATTCAATGTTGGGCAAAATAAGATGCCTCCGGCGGAACGGCCCAATGGATTCGTGTTCGATAAGATATTCGCCAATACCGTAGCCAATTTCGATGAATCACTAAACTGGCGAACTGATTGGCCGCCGCCTATGAATCGCCTCCCTCTGACCCGCAGCCCCTTTGATTCTGCCACTGTTTGGGTGAAACTTGAAATCAGCGTTTCCGGGATTTATAAAATCACTCGCTACGAATTGGCGGGAGCCGGGGTGGATGTGAACCAAATAAATCCGCAACAGATGCGCGTATTTTATGGCGGTGGAAAAGAACTTCCTTTTAACAACAGCGATTCCAAGCCGGAGCTGGTGGAAATTCCGATTTCGGTTTCGGGCGCCGATGACGGTTCATTCGATTTTAACGACCAGTTACTATTTTATGGCGAAGCCACCGACAGATTTGATTATAATTCTTCGTCTAACCAATACGTTTATCGGCGCAATCATTACACTAATAAAAATGTCTACTGGTTGGCCGCCGGTGGCAGTTTCGCGGGTGTGCCAAAAAGATGGGCATCGGTGAATGGTTCGCCCCAGGGGTCGCCGATAATGGTGATGACCAGCTTCGATGATATCACTCATGAAGAGCAGGACTACCAATTTTATCGCTCCGATCCAAGCGGGGAATATGCCAGTTATTTTCAATGGTATTGGGGTTTACAAACGAATTTTTCCGTAAACGTTCAGATGCCCGATTATGTCCAGGGTACTCAAGCCAGAATCGCGGCCAGGGCGCGGACCGTTTTTGACGGATTAAAGGTTAGGAATGTCGATGCCGTTCGCGATTCAATCTATCGAAGTATATATTATAGCATACTGTATTTTAGGAGTTCTAACTTTAGCCCCGGATACAATACTATCACGTTAAATTCATCAACCGACTTTTTCTTCGATAATCTGGATATATACTATACGCGTTTATTAAAACTGGTCGATAACACTTTGACATTCTCATCGCCCATAAATCCCGGGTTGATAGAATATCATATTTCAGGAACACCGTCCGATTATGTGCTTCTTGATATTTCTGCGCCCGAAAGTACCTATCAAATTACCAGCACAGCGTTGTCGGGCGATACCTTGAAAGTACAGCAATACAACGCGCGTCGACACAGGCTCTATATCACAAATCCCTCGCGTTTCCGTACCGTCAGCCGTTTTATTCCCTACCAACCTGACAACCTTCGTGATCCATCCAATTCGGCCGACTACATAATCGTTACGCATCCTTTGTTTAAGGATCAGGCTCAAGAACTGGCTGATTTTCGGCACCGAATTAATCCTGACTTAACGACGCGGGTCGTAAGCGTTGATGATATTTACAATCAATTCAGTTGGGGCTTAATTGATCCGATCGCTATTCGCGATTTTTTACGTTATGCGTTCGAAAATTGGAGCGGCGTCCAGCCATCCTATGTGCTTCTGTTGGGCGATGGCCATTATGATTACAGAAACAATCTGGGGAGCGGACGAAGCTTCTATGTTCCGGCATTTGAGGCCGCCAATCCGCCGGAAGCGGGTTCCAGCGGTTCCGATGAAAACTATATTTATTTCGGCAATTTCGGATATTTCGATTCGGATAGTTCGGGCGCATTAGATATGATAATCGGCCGAATTTGCGTGAATTCAACATCCGAACTTGAGGTTATCCTCAATAAGATTTACAGCTATGAAGAAAATCCTCAAATGGGTAAATGGCGGAATAATATTATCATAGCCGCTGATGACAATACTGGCAGTTACAATGAAATCTATGAATGGTATCATACAACCCAGGCCGAAACGCTTGGCGAAAGACATGTGCCGCGTACTATGGAAGTCCAAAAAATATACATGGTTGATTTTCCCTACAGAGCCAACGCCCTTAAGCCGGATGCCCGGGAAGCCTTGATAAACGCTTTCAATAACGGTGGGCTGGTTGTCGATTGGATTGGCCACGGCAATAAAAGCCTTTGGGCCCATGAACAATTATTCCGCCGCTCAGAAGATATCCCCAGACTCCATAATGGCGCAAAATTGCCTATGGTGCTGGCGGCATCCTGTTCTATCGGCTTTTTCGATGATCCCAGCGAACAGGGGATGGCGGAGGAGTTAATCAGGTGGCCATCCGGCGGCGCGATAGCCACCATAGCCGCGACCAGGGTCGTTATTGTTGGTCCGAATGCCGATATAAATAATAAGGTTTTCGACTGTTTGCTTTATGATGATTCAACGACTTTCGGCGGGGCTCTGTATATCGCGAAATATCTGCGCCAGATATCCTACGGGGGACCAATTGGCAATGATAGGAATTTTATTTTATTTGGCGACCCGGCGCTTATGGTTGGCAAGCCGATACTCAAGACCGAATTCACTTATCGCCCTGATTCCCTGCGCGGCTTGGCAGTTGATTCGATTGCGGGGCGAGTGGTTTATAGTAACGGCAATCTGGTCGATGATTTTAATGGTACGGTTCAAGTTTTAGTAAAGGATGCTTCTATCAGGCGGCGCAAGGTATTGACTGATCGCAACAATATTCCGTTAGATACATCCTTGGCGGTTTCATACACACTTCCGGGCGCTACCGTATTCAGCGGGCCAGCCCGGGTAACGAATGGGATGTTCAATGCTGCTTTCTTCGTGCCCAAGGATATTACTTATGGCGGAAGTCTCGCGGAAATATTCGTCTATTTCGATAATGGTATAATCGATGGCTCGGGAGTCGCGGATTCGCTTCCTATTGCCGGCGGCGTTCCCGGCGAAGTCGACAGCATCGGTCCGACAATCGAAATTTCCTATAATGATCGTCTTCTGTCCGGTGATATTACCGGCGTGCCGGAGTTAGCCACTTTAAAAATTATTTTATATGATGATCATGGTATTAACATGACCGGCGCGATGGGACATGGAATAGTGGTTAAAATCGACGATGGCAATACTTACCAGGCGGATTTAACCAGCCAGTTTTCATTCGATATGGGAAGCTGGCAGAGGGGTTCGGTATCATTTCAACTGCCGGAGTTAAGCGAAGGAGAACATACTTATTCGGTGAAAGCCTGGGATAATTATAATAATTCGAATACGTTTAGTGGGACACTCAAGATATTCGCCAATGATAATTTCACATTATCCGAAGTGATGAACTATCCGAATCCGATCAGAAAAACAGGTTACACGGAATTCCAATACCGAATTAACAGGCCGGCGCAATCGGTCGCCCTAAAGATATTCACTCTGGCGGGCAAAAAAGTTAGGAATGTGACGCTCACCGGTCCGGAATATCTGTTTGAAGGATACCATCGAATACCCTATGATTTAAGGGATGACGATGGTGATCCATTGGCGAGCGGCGTATATATTTATAAGATAGAAACGGTTGGCTTGAATCCGGACGGCAAACAAAAGAAAACAGAAGCCAGCTCCAAATTGGTCATTTTAAGGTAACGGCGAATTGAACAAGCTATCTGAAAGAGAATTCTTGATAGACGCGGGAGCTTACCGGTTCGCCGCGATAATTACTTTTGGGAAAAATATGTGTTTGAGAAATATGGAGGCGATTTTGAAAAAGCTGTTGATTATCTTGATAATAATTGGGGTTTGTCCCGTAGCCGCTTTGGCCCAGGTATCGCAAACCGCGGTGCCGTTTTTGCTGATTGCGCCAGGCGCCAGAGCCGCTGGAATGGGAGAGACTTTTGTGGCAGTTGCTGATGATGCCACGGCAACTCACTGGAATCCCGCCGGTCTGGGTAAATACCCGCTTTCCCCTGATTGGATAGAGCTACCAGCTGGACAACGCCAGAAAATCGAAAAAATAGCTCTGGTGAAAAATGAGATGCCCGATAACAACTACAAACAATATGATGTCTGGGCAATTATTAATGGTCATCTGGCCTCATGGAATGGAGTTACCTGGAGATTGGGAATATCGAAAACTATCGAAAGTTCCAGCTCAATAAAATCAGCGGTTGCCAATCATGTAGGTCTGGAAACAGCCAAGGCTGATCCCTATATTTCCCGGGCCATTGAACTTAATACCGGAATTAAATCCGGGCAAATCGATTCTTTACAAAAGGCTATAACGGCGGTAATACCAGAGGGCTATCCCAACAGCCGGGAGATTCAATCGGGATTTGCCAGATTAAAAACAGCCTGGTCCGAACTTAAATTGAATTCTTCCGAATTTGGAAAATTTGAGAAGATGGTTCTTAGAATCGCGTCTGATTCGATGAGGACCGCATCTCAACTGGATTCAATCGCGTACGGATTCGATGCGGCGATCAACGCCAAATCTCCTCTAAAAATAAATCTTCCTTACGATTTACTAATTAATTCCAAAATCAATTGTTTGGAATCGCATGACGGTATGATTTATGTCGGAGCAGACTCTGGTTTTTATCGTTTCGATCCCAAACTTAATAAATGGAAATCATATGGTCTGGCCGATAGCTTGCCTTCATTAAAAATTACCGCGCTCGAGAAAATGGGTAAGAAAAGCATCGTGATTGGTACCGATAGTGGGATAGTCTATTTTAATGGCGCGAAAGTTAAAACTTATAGTTCCGAACAATTAGCCCCCACCGCGACAATATTAAAAATAATAGCCAACAGCGATCAGGACATTTGGGCCGCGACCGATTCGGATATATACCATTATGATGGCGCGGTTTGGAAAAACTACTTTATTAATGAAGTGACCGTTGGCGAAGATCTCTCGAAAATTATCTCAAGTTCGTACCGCGCAATAGCCCTTATCGATTCAGAATCGTTAAGAGAACAAGTAGTCGCTCTAAATAAATTATCTGGCGATGTGACGGTTGGACAAAAGATAAAACTCCCCTTTGCTCCGATTTTAAGAGGAACGGTGACCAGTTTAGCCTCAAAAAACCAGAATTTGTGGATCGGCACAGATCGCGGCGTCATTTTATTCGATGGCGCTTCGGTCTATCATTTCGGATACCGCGAATATACCACCCAAAACGATATTTCCATTCTCGATATCGCCAGAGAATATTTGCCGAGCGGCGAGCCGGATAAAATCGAAAGACTTACCGAAAAAATCAGGGAATTCAATAGAATACCAGAAGATATCGTACCGGCGAATAAAACAGTCTTAGTTTACGCTAATGCGCTTGGTTCGGCGATATATTCGGTCACGGCTCCATCATCTCAAAAAGCCTATGTCGCCACGGCCCATGGGGTCGTTGAATTTAACGATGGCGCTTGGAGTCGCTATTCGCGCACCGAATCGCTTCGTAAGCCCGTGCATACTATGAAAAGCGAATCGGGCGAATTATGGTTCGCCACATCCGACCGCGTTTGTATTCTGGCCCACGCCAACGGACAAGTGACATTTATGCATTCGAATTATCTTGTGCAATTGGCGAATGATTTATACTACGATTACTTCGCGATAGTTTATCCCACCAATGAATGGGGTACGTTTGGGACCGGTTTCACTTTCCTTTCCTATGGCCAACAAGACCGCACGAACGAAGTAGGCGATGTAATCGGACAATTCAATTCCTATGACTTCGCCTGGACCGCATCCTACGGAACAAAACTTACCGATAAAATATCTGCAGGCATTTCTGGTAGAGTAATCTTATCGCATCTTGCCGATGTCGGCGCCGGATTGGAAAAAGGAAAAGGCGTTGGATTCTCGGGCGCAGTCGACGGCGGTTTAATATACGATGTCGATCCGAAGCTAACTTTAGCTACCACTATAACCAATATCGGGCCGGAAATCGCCTATATCGACGCCGACCAGGCCGATCCACTGCCGCGAAAACTGGCGCTGGCGTTTTCTTACAGATTAATTGAATCGCCTTTCAATAAGTTGATTGTCGTGGGCGAGGCAAACAAGTTGCTCGTTGATTTGGGCGATGATTTAAAAACTGAAGTTAAGGAAATTATTCCCCACATAGGCGCCGAATATTGGTATTCCAATTACTTCGCTTTAA
>CAZTNJ010000139.1:0-7248 GCA_964614835.1 uncultured Ignavibacteria bacterium
ATATTCATGCTTTTTCAGAATCACACTATTATTTGTCCCAACCGATCGTAGCGAAGGCGGCTTGGCAAGTGGATTACCCAAAACCCGATCCGCTTGGCAAGAGATAGCATATCATTTTTCCTGATAATCGGCGGGTTAGATTCAGGATCCAAAGACCAGTGTATCATCAATGCCCGACCCAGCACCTCTTTGCGGTCGAGAAATCCCCAGTAACGCGAATCGAAAGAATTGTCCCGGTTATCCCCCATCATGAATAACATTCCGGCCGGCACTTTGGTTGGCGGCATGTTATCTCGTTTGCCCCATATTGCGCCTGGGTTATAGGGTATCTTATTTGACGCGTCTTCGTATTTGCCATGTTCGGGAAGAGGAATCAGTTTGCCATCCACATAGACTTCTTTATTTTTTATTTCGATCGTCTGGCCTTCGATTGCGATACACCTTTTAATGTAATTAACCGCCGGCTTATTCTGCTCTAAATGCCTAAAAATTACTATATCTCCCGGCTTGGGATCCGTTATCGCCGGTAATTTGATATCGACAAAAGGTATAGGAAGTCTCATTCCATAAATAAATTTGTTTGCCAGTAAAAAATCGCCGACAAGCAACGTGTTTTCCATAGAGCCAGATGGTATCTTATAGGCTTCCACCACCGAGGTTTTAATCATTAGGGCCATAATCAAGGCGATACCCAGAGATTCGACATAATCCCAGGTTGTTCCGTACCAGGTTTTTTGATGCTTTTTTGATTTGAAAAATATTGACATACATGCCTCCACGCCGGCGTGCCTGTTTTAAATCAACTCCATACCCATTCGCAATATATTATACCGATTATTCGGTGGCAAGTTGCCATTTTATAGAAAATGGCATTAAAATCGATTAACGTATTATACCTGTCACCAATCGGATTATATCGTTGTACGTAACTACAATCATCAGAAGAAATAGCAACCCCATGCCAATTTGCTGCGCGATTAATCTTCCTTTGAGCGATACCGGTCTCTTTTTGAATGCCTCAATTACCAGAAACACCAGATGGCCGCCATCAAGTACCGGTATGGGCAAGATATTGATTATCGCGAGATTCACCGAAAGAAAAGCGGCCAATCCCAGCAATGCGGCCAACCCCTGACGTGCCGCGGCGCCAGCTTGTTGAGCAATCAAGACCGGCCCACCCAAAGCTTTAATAGATTCTTGCCGACTAACCAATTTCCAGATAACGGAAAACATCTGGCCAGTTACGAATATATTAGCCGAAACGCCATCTTTAAACGCCTGCCAGGGAGTAATCGGCATATAGTCGTACACAGGGCCAATCCCAATTCTGCCCTCATCACGTTTTCGACCCAGAGTATCGACACCAGGAACTGAAAGCGTTCTGATATCGGCGGTAACCGTTTTACCCGAATCCATCCAGGCAATTTTAAGGTCGCTATTCGGTCTGACCCGTACATACGCCGCCAACTCGTTGAAATCGGCGAATGTGTTGCCATCAATAGATATGATACGTGAGCCTTCTTTTATTCCGGCTTTGTCCGCCGGTCCGCCGGGGCTGACCATGCCGATTTCCGTTGAATTTGGTCTAATTACGGGCGTGCCTGTCGACCAGTACACGACAAAAAAAAGAAAAATCGCCAGCATAAAATTCATCAGCGGCCCCGCCAATATCACCATCGATCTTTTAAATACGGATGCCGCCATGAAATCGCCCGGTTGCGGTACGTAATTGTCTTCGGTAATGTTTTCGCCGGACATCTTGACATAACCGCCCAGAGGCACAACGCCAATCATATATTCGGTTTCGCCGACCTTTTTCCCGATCAATTTAGGCGGAAATCCAAGTGAAAACCGTTCAACCCTGATTCCGGCTTTTTTGGCCACTAAAAAGTGCCCAAGTTCATGCACAAAAACCAGAAGCCCCAGTACGAATACAAACGCAATTAATGTAGTCATATTATCCTAAATAACGCATTCAACCGCTAAAAGTTCCGTTAGTTTTCTTATCGGCATTTTCCAATAACACCAAACCTAATAAAACGCGATATCTTTAAATTTCGCAACGGTTTTCCCGGCAATTTGGCAAGCGTTTTCATGAGCGGCAAATATTTTATCCAGCGTGTCAGCGCTATACGACCCTGATTGATTCAGGGTTTCTTCAACTATGTCGAAAATTTGCCCAAATTGAATTTTTTTATCTAGAAATGCCGCTACGGCCTGTTCATTGGCCGCGTTAAATACTGTGGGGCTAATTCCCCCTTCCCTGACCGCGCGATAAGCCAATCCAAGTGAGCGAAATTTATCTACAGGCGGGGGATAGAATTCCAATCTCGATTCTTTCGAAAAATCGAGTTGAACTATGTCGAGGTTGATTCTTTCCGGATAAAAAAGCGCGTACTGAATTGGCAGACGCATATCCGGTTTGGACATCTGCGCGATTGTTGAACCATCTATAAATTCCACCATTGAATGGATTATCGATTGCGGATGAATAACCACTTCGATTTTATCCGGTGGAATATCGAATAAATAGGCCGCCTCAATTATCTCCAATCCCTTGTTCATAAGTGTCGCGGAATCTATGGTAATCTTTGGTCCCATATTCCAGGTCGGATGTTTCAGCGCTTCAGCCGGCGTTATACCTTCAAGATTATCTCGACGGAAAAACGGCCCTCCCGAACTTGTTAAAATAAGCCGCGCAACTTCGGGGCGCTTACCGGATGCCAAACACTGAAATATCGCCGAATGCTCCGAATCGATCGGGATAATCTCACCGCCGCGTTCGCCGGCAATTTTCCTTAATAGCGGCCCGGCCGCCACCATCGATTCTTTGTTGGCCAGCGCAACTTTCTTACCCGCCTCCAGCGCCGCCGCGGTCGCCTTTAACCCCGCGAAACCGACTATAGCATTTAGTACAATATCAGCATCGGGGTTGGAGCACATATCGGCGATTCCGTCGGCGCCAAATACCCTGGTCTTGCGAGAATCGACCGATTTGGCCAGCAATGATAAGCCCGCCCGGTCGCAAAGCGCGACAAAGGGCGGGTTATATTTGTGAACCTGCTCGATCAGCAATCCGGTATTTCGATTGGCCGACAAACCGAGCACCCTGAACTTACCGGGATTTCGGTCTAGTATATCAAGCGCGTTTCGTCCAATCGAGCCGGTGCTTCCGAGGATTACAAGATTCTTCACTCTTATTTTTTACGGAACACCTTTAACATGGTTACAGGCGAATTTGGCTTATCTTTACCGTCTCGCGGGACCAGGCTGATTTGATCGACTACGTCCATCCCGGAGATTACTTTCGCGAAGACTGAAAATTTTTGGGTATCAAGACGGGAATTATCGCCAATATTAATAAAGAATTGGCTGGGGCTTGCCCCTTGACCTCTCGCCATCGATACATAACTTCTGGTATTGGAATAAGGCGATTTTTCATCAGGAATACTTGTTTCGTTTGGCGCGCCGTAGCCGGTACCGGTTGGATCACCGCCCTGAATAACGAACTTTGGTATTACGCGATGAAAGATAACTCCATTGTAAAGGCCTTTATCAACGCGATCGAGGAAATTCTTCGCATGAATGGGGGTTTCTTTCTCGTATACTTCAAGGGTTATATCGCCCATATTGGTTTGGATAACGACAATCGGATTTCCGGCCTTTTGCATTTCTGTTGTACCTTTTGCTGAAGTTAATATCGCGGGGATATCGGCAGCCAATTGATTTAATTTCGTTAGCGCCGCCATGAAATGACCTGCTTCAATCTCTTTCTGGCATTCTAAATAAGCGGTATCGGCTTTTGCCAGATTTTGCTTGGCCGCGTCGACATTGGCCTTGTTAGCGGATGTTATTTTTACTTTTCCGATATCGATTAATGCCGCATCCAATGTCGCTTTCACTTGTGTCAACAATTGAGCCGCATCGTTCTTCGCCGCCGCTTTATTTGCCGAGGCTTCCTCTACCGCCTTGTTTGCCAATAGTTCGGCGCTCGCGTACAAGGTGGTGGCCTGAGCATAACTGCGGGTCAACGAAGACTTGCCGTCGGCTTCCTGTTTGGCCGCATTAGCGGCTGCTAATGTATCTGATGCCATTTTAAAGGCATCGGGGGCGTAAACATCGGCTTCGGCGGTTCTGGCCGCTTCCAGCGCCGCAGTGGCTTTCTGGATCGCTTCTTCTGGAGCCTTGGCGCAACCAACCTGCAACATCATGGCCACAACGCCAAGCATCAAGATAACACGTTTGAGCATCTGGAAATTCCTTTCTTCATCTGATTATTAATTGTTATTTTATTATGTAGAATCAGCAGTTTCGTTTGCGAGCGGTATTGCAACCGGCTTAAGATACGCGTTTAAAATTTTAACCGGTTCTATCGGATGTTCTTTTTGAACCGGTAATCGTGAAATTTCTTTGGCCACATCAAGCCCGGCGATAACTTTGCCAAAACAGGATGTGCTATCATCTAATTCGGGATTATCCGCAATTAAAATATAAAATCGCGAACCGTTCGTTTTACCATCGGCGGCTGGCATCATTCCGACATATCCCATTCGGTTCTGAAAAGGAGCGTTTTCACGAGTCAAGGTATATCCAGGGCCGCCCTGACCAGTGCCGCTGGGGTCGCCTGATTCGATTAGTAAATCGGCGATAACCTTATGAAATATCAATCCGTCATAAAAGCCATTCTTAACCAACTTGATAAAATTTCCTCCCTGATTCGGCGCGGCACGTTCAAAAATCTCGATTTCGATTGCCCCTCTGCTGGTGTTGATTACGACCACAGGATTTCCTTCGGGAGTCTTGGCGTATTCTGGTTCTTTTTCGGACAAGGGAACGCTGGATGAATCGGCAGTCTCCCTGGTCTGTTCTTGTTTTTTCTTCTCCCCGCAGGCGAAAAGTAGAATGGAACTAAATATTATTAATCCATACAACGCGTATCTTTTCATTTAGTCTCCTTTTCTACATCGTTTTATTCGCGCGCGCGAATCAGGTTCAAATAATTTATGTGTTGTTAAAACAATCGCCTCTTCAAGTCAAGAGGAATTTGCCGGATAAAATCGCGAACCGAGAATGCACAAGGATATTTTTAAAAAAGCGAGACTGAAGATTACAAAAAGGGCATTGTTAGCCTTTTAATGTCCTAAAATATATCGAGGGCGAATCTCGCGACTCGCCCTCACGGTACTACCAAAACACCTCACATCATCAACCAATGCTCGTGACCCATTCACCAAATAGTACCAATAAGGTCACAAACTACATCATCCACATCCCACTTGATATTATCCTTTTATCGAAATATTGTCAACAAGAAAATGAGAAATTTTTCACAAAGTTTTTAGTGGCAGGCTATTAAATTAATTATCTATTGCCAATTAAGGTAAAAATATTTGGAATTATTGACGTATTCGGCTTGGCAGGCATAGTTAACCCATTATATTAAAATCTGATATGGATTATAATTGCCCAGATTGGCAATATTGGTCTTATCTTACGCGGCTCCGGCAATCTTCTGACGCCAAATCGCTCGCTGAAGAGCCGCTTCCGCCCTGGCCGCATCAATATCCGGGTCACTGCGATGAGCCAGGCGTTCGCGAGCGCGATTCTCCGCTTTTTTTGCGCGCTCAACATCGATATCCTGCGGTTTCTCGATAGCGTCAGCCAAAATCGTCGCGATATTGTCTGATACTTCCAGAAATCCGCCCGAAATAAAAAACACCGATTCCTTGCCGGAAACATCTTTTACTTCGAGGCGGCCCGATATCAAAGGCGTAATCAGCGGCGCGTGATCGGATAAGATTCCCAGATAGCCTAACGCGCCCGGCGCCACGATACTGGAGACTTCCTGTTCAAAAACGGTTTTTTCGGGAGTTACGGCCGACAGTTTAAACATTACTTTTCCGTTTTCATCCGTTCGGCGTTTTCTAAAACCTCATCGATTCCCCCGGCCATATAGAACGCCTGTTCGGGAATCTCATCATGCTTGCCTTCGATAATCTCTTTGAACCCTCGAATCGAATCTTCGATTTTTACGTACTTGCCCGGTCTTCCCGTAAATGTTTCGGCTACGAAAAACGGCTGGGATAAGAATTTCTGGATTCTTCTGGCCCTGCCGACAATAACCTTGTCTTCGTCGGATAGCTCTTCGATACCGAGAATAGCGATAATGTCCTGAAGGTCTTTATATCTCTGTAAAATCCTTTGTACGCCGCGCGCTACATTGTAATGTTCGGCGCCCACGATATTCGGGTCGAGAATTCGAGATGTCGAATCCAGAGGGTCGACCGCCGGGTAAATACCCAATTCAGAAATCTGACGCGACAATACAGTGGTTGCGTCAAGATGCGAGAATGTAGTTGCCGGCGCCGGATCGGTCAAGTCGTCGGCCGGTACGTAAATGGCCTGCACTGAGGTAATCGAACCGGTTTTAGTCGATGTAATCCTTTCTTGAAGCGCGCCCATTTCCGTCCCCAGTGTTGGTTGATATCCTACCGCCGATGGCATTCTGCCCAGAAGCGCCGACACTTCGGAACCAGCTTGCACGAAACGGAAAATATTATCGATAAAAACAAGCACATCCTGATTTTCTTCATCCCGGAAATATTCGGCCATGGTTAATCCGGAAAGCGCTACTCGAAGGCGTGATCCCGGCGGTTCGTTCATCTGACCAAAAACCATAGTGGTTTTGGCCAATACACCCGAGGCCTTCATTTCGAGCCAGAGGTCGTTTCCTTCGCGAGTGCGTTCACCTACGCCGCAGAATACCGAGAATCCGCCATGCTCTGTGGCGATATTGCGAATCAATTCCTGAATGATAACTGTTTTACCGACACCGGCGCCGCCAAACAGGCCGATTTTTCCGCCTTTTACATAGGGGCACAACAAATCAATTACCTTAATACCTGTTTCGAAAAACTGGGTTTTAGTTTGTTGATCGGAAAGCTTGGGGGCCTGGCGATGAATCGGATATCTTTTCTGCGCCGTAAATGGTCCCATTTCGTCAATGGTTTCGCCAAGTAGATTGAATACCCTGCCAAGAGTATTGGCTCCAACCGGAACCGTAATCGGTTCACCCGTATCGACTGCCGGCATGCCTCTGACTATACCGTCCGTTGAGGCCATCGATACGCAGCGAATCCTATTTTCGCCAATATGCCCGGCCACTTCAACCGTGATATCCATCCCCTTGGCTTCGTCTTTTATCTTAATCGCGTTCAAGATATTTGGCAATTTATCAGCCGGGAATTC
>CAZTNJ010000140.1:0-7164 GCA_964614835.1 uncultured Ignavibacteria bacterium
GAATATCTGCTGCACAAGGCCTTTGCCGTATGATGTCGTACCAATTATTATTCCCCTATCGTGATCCTGAATTGCCCCCGCCAAAATCTCGGCTGCCGACGCGGTCTGATCGTCGATGAGCAATGTAAGCGGGCCATCGGTATAGATACCATCGACATTTGCCTTATAAGTGTGCGATCCATACGACTCGCGACCGCGGGTTACGACGATCTTATCATCTTTTCTTAAAAATAGCGCGGCCACCTCGACCGATTCAAACAACAGCCCGCCCGGATTATCCCGCAAATCAAGAATTAATCCCTTTATCTTTTTAGTAATCAATTCACGCAGTACCAACTCGATTTTCTGTGCGCACCCTTCCGTAAAACGGCTTAAGCGAATATACCCGATTCGGGCGCTATCGATTCCATAATATGGCACCGGGTCAATCGTAAGCTCGGCTCGCTTGATAACCAGCCGAATATCTTTATTTAAAGGGGGTCGTCTTACTTTTAATATAACCTTGCTATCAGCATCGCCCCTGAGCAGATTCAAACATTGTGTTTTCGACTTGCCCAAAACATCTATCGTATCAACCCGTAAAATTCTATCGCCGACATGTAATCCGCCGTTACGAGCGGGGCCGTTATCGCTGGTTGACGTCACACACAGTGTATCGTGGCGATTCTCAAGGGTAACACCGATACCGCTGTATTCCCCCTGGGTTTCCTGCATCAGATATTCAAAATCGGGGCCGGTCAGATATTGACTATAGGGATCAAGTTTCCCCATCATGCCATTTACACCGGCCTTGACCATCTTTTCGGTATCGATAGGCTCAACGTATTTTTCCGATACAGTCAACGCGATTAAATCGAAAAGCCTTACGACCGAATAAGATTCATCGGCTGACGCCCAGCCGAAAGCTATGGCTATCAGAAGTAAAAAAAATGGCCCGGAAATCGATCCGAGCTTGTGGAAATTTATCTGTTTTGGCATTTAACCCTTTCGGGTGTCGTTATTCTCAATCTAAAGCGAATTTTTCAGCGATTAACTTCCTTATTTTCAATTCGATAATATTAATATCGTCCGTGCCATCGACGACTTTAAAACGGTTTTTATGCCGCGTTGCAATCTGCAAATATCCTTGCCGAACCAATTCGAAAAATACCTGCCCTTCTGTTTCGATACGGTCGCTAATCTTGCCTCGCGCCTTTAACCTATCAAAAGCCAATTGGATAGGAATATCGACAAAAATGGTTAAATCCGGAGTTAACCCGTAAGTCGCCACCTGATTTATCCGTTCGACCATCTCGATTCCCAGTCCGCGAGCAAATCCCTGATATGCCGTCGAGGAATCGGCATATCGATCGCAGATAACCGCTTTATTTTGGGCCAGCGCCGGTTTTATTACTTCATCGACAAGCTGGGCTCTTGATGAACTATACAGCAAAAATTCGGTCAACCCCCGCATAGTATCATTTTCTTTATCCAGCAAAATATCCCGAATCTTTTCCGAAATCTTGCAACCGCCCGGTTCGCGCAACAGGATAACTTCCTGTCCGCGGTTTTGAAGGTAATCTTTCAGAAGTTGACACTGCGTGCTTTTGCCCGATTGATCTATCCCCTCAAATGTAATAAACATCACTGCCCTTTCTGTGAAAAAACAAGTATCAACGAAAGTATGATAATTAATCCGCCAGCGATAGTGGTCATTCTCGGTATCTCCGTAAAAATCAGAATCCCCCAGATTGTCGCGAAAATCGGTTCGCCGATAATCGATATCCCCACTTTATGGGCGGCCACATGTTTTAATGTATAATTATATAACGAATGCCCTATCAGTGTAGGTATTATCGCCAATAACACGAAAAAAAAGTAATCGTGGCTGGTATATACATCGAGCAAATCGCCGGTAAAACCCAAAATCGATCCCAGCGTTAACGCCGATATGCCATAAACCACAAAAATATAAGGAAATGTGCTAACCGTCGGCCTGACAACCCTTCCCAAAAATAAATATGTCCCGGCCATCACGGCCCCCGCCAGAGCCAGCAAATCGCCCCATAAATATTCTTTCTTAAACCCAAAATCGAATCCTGCAATCAACGTTGACCCGGCTATCGCCAGTATAATCGCAATTATACCTCTCGCCCCAATTCGCTCTTTCAACAACATTCTGGCCCAGATGGCCACAAACACCGGCTGGGTCGTCACTAAAACTACCGATGCCGAAATTGTCGTCAATTCTAACGAGGCGACCCAAAAATAAAAATGCCATCCTAAAAGAAAACCGGCCAATATCGTAATCGTTAAGGTCTTCCCGGAAAATTCCTTGAATTGTTTTCGATAAATCGTAAGCGCCAGTGGCAGAATAATCAGCATCGAAAAAAACATCCGGTAGAAAGCTATCGCCGTGGCGGGAGCCTGACAGGCGCGAATCATTATCGCCGCCCACGATACGGCGATTACGCCGGGAATTAAGGGCAGCCATTTGGGCGATACATTCACAGGCATTACCCCGGTTTCTGATCCGATTTCATGAGAATTTTATTATAAATTAAATCGCTTCTATGCGCTGGCTGAAATCGACTTCGGTAGGAATTGTTGTTTTTCGTATTCATCAAGCTTGCCGTTTAAATAAGCCCGCAATTGTCCCGGCTTATTGGTGATTATAGCATCGATACCGCCGCCAATCAATCTGTTTGTAATATCGAGATCGTCCACTGTCCAGGCTTGAACGGAAATCCCTCTGGAATGAAAATGCTTTATCAATCCGGTTGTAATTATTTTATAATGAAGATGCGCCGATTCGGCTTTCATCAGGCTAAATAACCATTCGACCGGCGGCCCGCCAAATTGATTTAGAAATAAAACCTGCTCCTGACCAACTATCCATCCGGTTTTAATCCGGCTATTAAGGCTTTTAAGCTTGAGAATAACCCAGGGGAAAAACGATGACAATAAGAATCCATCAGCCATCTTATAGCGGCCTATGGCGTCCAATACATCCTGTTCATAACCACCAGCTTTTAATTCGATATTTAAAGGAATTTTATCCGCTAACTCATCCAGAACTTCATCAAGAGTTGTTAGCTTTATTCCTCGAGTAAGGCAATAAGCGGATAACTCATCGAAAGTGGCGATTGCCGCCGGCTTGGATACGCCAAAATCCGAGTCTAA
Organism: uncultured Ignavibacteria bacterium; assembly: GCA_964614835.1. Classification (GTDB taxonomy): domain Bacteria; phylum Zixibacteria; class MSB-5A5; order UBA10806; family 4484-95; genus JAAYTW01. The sequence continues at coordinate 3,163 of CAZTNJ010000140.1, forward strand.
GTACCAGTCATGATACAGAACCAATTCGCCATCGACTGTTTTTCGGACATCCAATTCAATCATATCGGCGCCATCAGCGACAGCTTGCCGAAACGATTCCATCGTATTATCCGGCTTGTATGCCGACGCGCCCCGATGACCTACCACTAATGGATATTTTGCCATAAAAAAGCGGCCTAATGTCGTCGCGCTGCCATTTTATCGATAATATTAATCGATAAACGGCAAAATCCTTGAAAGACTATAAAGGCGCAGTTTCCTGCGCCCTTATAGTTTTGATTTATCTGTATTGCATTCGGCATCGCGCTATTACTATTACCCGATGCGTTATTTGCGGTCGTCGGAAAGATTACTTTGCCTTAACCGTCGGTTTCGCTTTCATCCGATTTTTCGCCGATGAACGCACGACTTTCGGTTTCGCCGCCGGCCGTTTCCCATTTCCTCCAGCATTGATGACGTTTCCATATTGCTGGATAAACGATTCGGTGTTTTTCCGGGCCTCTTCATCGGTGAATTGTTGCGGCGGCGATTTCATGAAATACGACGATGGCGCGAACAGCGCGCCAGAAATCTTGTTGTCGAGCGCCAGTTTGCAACAGCGTACCGCGTCGATAACCACGCCTGCCGAATTCGGCGAATCCCAGACTTCCAATTTCATTTCGACATTGAGGGGCACATCGCCAAAAGTTCTACCTTCCAAGCGGATATATGCCCACTTGCGATCCAACAACCAGGCCACATAATCGGATGGGCCGATATGGACATTATCCGGTCCCATATCGTAATCTAACTGCGATGTTACCGCCGAGGTCTTGGATATCTTTTTAGATTCCAGCCGCGACCGTTCCAGCATGTTAAGAAAATCGGTGTTGCCGCCGACGTTAAGCTGGCTGGTTCTTTCCAGCCGGACCCCGCGCTCCCTGAATAAGCGAGTTAAAATACGATGAACGATTGTGGCGCCCACCTGCGATTTGATATCATCGCCGATTATCGGTAATCCGCGTTTTTCAAAACGCTGCCGCCAGTAGTTTTCTCTGGCAATAAACACCGGAATACAATTAACGAAAGCGCAGCCGGCTTCTAATACCTGCTCGACATACCACTTGGTGGCTTCTTCCGAACCGACCGGAAGATAGTTTACGACAACTTGGGTTCCGGTATCTTTAAGCAGTTTTACGATATCGCAAGTCGAGCCGGGGGCTTTTTCGATAACCTTGGAAAGATAATATCCAAGCCCGTCGTGAGTCATACCGCGCATCACTTTCACGCCACGCTTCGGGACATCGGCGAATCGATACGTGTTGTTCGGTTTCGTATAAATCGCCTCGGCCAGGTCTTTGCCGACCTTGTTTTTATCAATATCGATTGCCGCCGTAAATTCGATATCGGAAATGTGATAGCCGCCAAGGTTGACATGCATCAACCCGGGCACGAAATCCTTTACCGACGCGTTCTTGTAATATTCAACGCCCTGTACGAACGATGAAGCGCAATTGCCGACGCCGATAATTCCTACTCTGATCTTACCCATTTATACTCCCTCTGCTAAATCCAATTTCCCTATTTTGTTTCTTGCAGCATCCTTTTTATATGCACGATTCTCTGAAATACCGTGATATTGGACATGGCCGCGATAAAAAACAAAACAGCTATAAGTAAAAAGTGTTCTATTTTCGTATAGGAATTCAACGTTTTTCCGAAGATGCCATCGAAAAATGCCGCCGCCGCGATATAGGTGATACGTTCGGGACGCTGCATCAAGCCGACCTTGCATTCCAGCCCCAAACCTTCGGCGCGGGCTCTGGCGTACGATGTCAACAGCGATCCGGCAATCGCGAACATCACCAGCACATTCACATACATCTTATCGAAAAACATCATGATACCGACAAATAAAAGAACATCGCTGTAGCGGTCTATTGTCGAATCGAGAAACGCTCCGAATCGGCTTTTCTGCCCTGTATTACGGGCGATACGCCCGTCTAAGACATCGCATGTACCGGCCGCCGCCACAACCAAACCGCCCCAAAAAAACAGACCCCTTTTGAATAAATAAGCCGCGCCTGCCGTAACAATCAGGCCGGCCCAGGTAATGGTATTGGGGTGGATTTTTAATTTGGTTAACAACCTTTCAAATGGAGTGATTACCTTTAGATATCCCTGGATTATTTTATCGCCAATTAGCCGCATAATTTCCCATTGAATTTTTGAACTTACCGTTCCCGTTCGGTAATGTCAAGAAAAATCAGGCCCGACTTTGTCCGATGTTCGGAAATGGACATAACTGGCTGTCACTATTGCGATAAACGCGATTACCAGCGCCGTCAGCCCATCCATTAGATAATGATATCGAAGATATACCCCGCCCCAAAAAACCGAGGTCATTATCACAAATGTAAAATAGATATATATTTTGCCCAAATCCCAAAGATAAAACGATGATATGGCGATTATACAGAAATAGATTGCCGGAAACGACCCATAGGCCGCCGATAAATTGTTAACGTAATTGGCAACGAAATCGGCGAAATCGCAATATATCCCCAGATAATAGAAATCGCGCAAGGCGCTGTAAGGGCCGGCTACCGGCACTATCGATGATACCAACAGGCAGATAGATCCGCCAACGGCCATCGCGAAAATATAATTGATAAAAAGCCTGACATTCGATTTCGAATACAATATAACGATAGTCATTAGCGGCACAACGATCCCCAGAGCGTACATAATATAGCTCAAATCGTTAAGCCAGATTTCCATTATGCGTTGTAACGCGAAACTTGGATAGACCCCGAACAATCCTTTCTCAATGGCAATGAAAAACGAATCCTGCGGCGGTATTTGAAGTATTCGCGCCTGGGCATCGCTCACATAATAAAACAGCAGCAACAGAAACAACGGATAAGCGGCTCTGATAAAATGAAGCGGAGATTTTTTTTCTGAAAGAGGAATAAAAGCGATCGCGCCTATAAACAAAGCCGCCACCAGATAAAAGAATAAGATTACACCAGCCGAGAAACCCCTAACCATACTGGCATACAATACAATCGCGGCCTGTAAAATAACGTAAATTATCATCACAGCATCGTTGAGCCGATAATTCATACCCTTATTTTCAGTCATCCCGCCGCCTCTTTTTCGAACCAATCGCTTCGCTTCCAGCCACGATAATGACGATTTCGCCTTTAACCGGATGATCAGTAAAGTACGCCAATATTTCCGATAGGGTCCCGCGATATGTCTGTTCGAATTTTTTTGTCAACTCCCGCCCTACGAATGCTTGCCTGTCTCCGAAAATCTCATGCATCGCCGCCAACGCCTTGGCTATTCGATGCGGAGATTCCAAAAATACCATTGTCCTGTTTGTCTCGCGCAGAGCTTTCAAGGTCGTTTCGAGACGTCCGCTGGTTTTCGGAAGGAATCCTTCGAAGACAAATCTATCGCAAGGCAATCCCGAAATAACCAAGGCCGCTAAAATCGAGGATGCACCCGGAATCGCCACAACTTGGATATTGTTTTTAATCGCCTCTCGGATCAGCCAGAAACCGGCATCCGCGATACCCGGCGTACCGGCATCGCTGACAACCGCGATATTTTTACCTCCAACCAGTTGTTCAATTAGATGGGCAGTTACCCGTTTTTCATTATACTGATGGTACGGATACTGTTTTGTGCCTATACCATAATGCTTCAACAGAATTCCCGTGTGACGAGTATCTTCCGCGGCAATTAAATCAACAGCCTTTAAAATCTCAATCGCCCGCGTTGATATATCCTGGAGATTCCCAATTGGGGTCGAAACGATATATAAAGTACCGTGAGACTGTGTCAACAGGTACCGCCGATTATCTGGTCAGGTTTTCTTTCTGTTCTCGATCTACGCATTAAGCATCATAATATGAAGCATTTAGAATACCAGCAAGCCTTTTCTTTATTATTGATTTGGAGGGTAATATAAATATTAGTGTGTAAGATTAGATTGAATTAAAAAGACAAAGGGCG
>CAZTNJ010000141.1:0-2758 GCA_964614835.1 uncultured Ignavibacteria bacterium
AGTGTATTTGGAAATTTCATGTCAAGGTTATTGTTTAATTTAGTTATTTAATTCGTTTCCGTAATCTAATAGAATCATATTTTATCCATCATAAATGGTTGCATAGCAGGTATTTCACTAAAACATTTTTAATTAAAGCAATTCAGATTGTTCCGATAACCATAACAGGTTCGAAATGTTACATTCGGAATGTTTTTCGCGGTAATGATAGGATGATAAATGAATAATAAAACTGCCGAATCCCCGAATCAATCTATTAAACCTAACATTAATAAAGATAATCAAGCAAAATTCGATGAGAACCTTGAATTCATATCGTTGATCGTTCATGACCTACAGGCGCCAATCGCCAGCATGAAAACGCTGACCAAATTTCTCATTGCGGGTAAATATAATCCCGAAAATGATCTGCATGCGGCGTTGGTTAGAAGCAGTAAAAATGCCCTCGAACGGACCGAAGCCATAATCCAGGATTTGCTCGATTCGGCCAATCAGGCAAATTTCGCCATTCGGCTTGATCTTAATCTTGTTGATTTGCGAGAAATTTTAAAAGACAGTGCCGACGCCTTAAGCGGCAGCGCATTTGACCATGGAGTATCATTAAATCTCGATTTACCCAAAAGGAGGGCGATTGCCAAAACTGACCGATATTATCTGGCGCGAGTAGTCGATAATCTTATATATAATGCTTTGAAGCATTCATCGCGCGGACAAAGCATTTTCATAAAACTCGAAAGCGATAATTCCGAATATATTGTTTCCATAACTGATCAAGGTCCTGGTTTGGATGAGGTTGATAAGGAAGCCATTTTCGATAAATATAATCAAGCATCTTTGCGCAAAAATAACAAATATCGGGGAATCGGTCTTGGCCTATATTTCTGTAAAATGGCCATATCGACGATGGGCGGCAGGATTTGGGCCGAATCGAACCGCGGTGCCGGGGCAAGTTTCAAGATTGCACTTAAAGCTGAAAGATATGATTAGTATGAATCTTGACGCGGAATCTTATTTAAAATCGGGAAGCAATGAGCTTCGAGTCTTAGAATATCGTGTTTGCGGACATTCGTTCGGGATCAATATTTTAAAAGTCCAGAAAATCGTCGTTCGTCCCCAACAGCTTACTGCAATCAGCGACACCCATCCTTGCATAAAGGGGATATTCAGCGACAATGGTAAAATAATCCCATTGATTGATCTGGCGGAATTTCTTGGCTATAAAAAGGACTGCGGACAAAATCAAGCTAATAAAGTAATCATCACGGAGTTTTTCGGGATTCTTAATGGATTTTTGGTCGATACCGTGGAATGGATTCATCATTTTTACTGGGAAAGCGTTATTGACGCCCACAAGACGCTCAAAACGGTCAATCAAAAGTACATTATAAGTATTGTTAAACCCGATGGCGAGCGAATGGTGCCGTTATTGGATTACGAAACTATAATCCTCAATATTTGCCCCGAACTTGGCGCCGAAGAAATAAAGCGATTGGATAAAAACGACTTTAATGGAAAAGGTAAGCGGGTTTTGGTAGCTGAGGATTCTCCGGCTGTTAGGAATATGCTGGTGGCAGAACTCACCGAGGTCGGTTTTAAGGCCATCGCCGCCAGTGATGGGCAAATTGCCTGGCAACTTTTAGAAAAAGAGCAGAATTTTGATCTGGTAATTTCCGATATCGAAATGCCGCAGATGGATGGCCTGGCGCTAACCTGCGCGATCAGGAATGATCCCAAGATGAAAGAGCTACCGGTCATAGTGTATTCATCGATAGGAGATATCGGTATCAAAGCCAGGGCGGAATTCCTTAAAGCTAATGCCCATGTGACCAAGCTCAATATCGAACAGCTATTGGAAACGGTTCAGCAACATATCGCCCCCACGGCGGCGGCAAAAACCAAATCAATAGATAGCCGCAAAAAAGTCGCCAAAAGGTAGCAACCGCTCGAATCCCAATTTCGTTTATGATTGCCTATGTATTATGGTTTAAAGTTGACTTCAACTATCTTTATCCGTAATTTCGATTCGTGCGGAATAGTTTTGATTTAAAAAATAATCGTAAAAAAACAATCACTCTCCAAATCTTAACATATAGCAATGACAAACGGCACTATAAAAGCAAATAAACAAGTCACCATCTGGGCTGCTTCGTTAAGTTCATTTTTGGGCGCCTTTATGGGCTCATCCACCAACGTTGCTCTGCCTTCTATCGGCTCTGAATTTAATATGGGGGCCATTTCTTTAAGCTGGATCGCGACATCATATCTGATGACCGCCGCTGTTTTCTTGGTTCCGTTCGGCAAATTAGCCGATATGATCGGCCGCAAGAAAATATTTCTGTGGGGGATGATTCTCTATACGGTATCATCCGCCCTGATTGGCTTTTCATATTCGGGCACGATGTTAATCTTATCGCGGGCGTTGCAGGGGGTGAGTTCGGCGATGATTTTCGCTACCGGGATGGCTATCATTATTTCGGTATTCCCCTTAGGCGAAAGGGGCAAAGCGCTCGGGATTTCGGTCGGCGCAGTTTACCTGGGACTATCGGTGGGACCTCTGATAGGTGGATTGATAACCCAATCGTTGGGCTGGCGTTATTTATTCTGGTTGAATATTCCTTTTGGCATGCTCATATCGGCGTTAATAGCTTTCGGTTTGCATGGGGATTGGGTCGAAATTTCCGGCTCGCGTTTCGATTATCTCGGTTCTTTGTTACTTGGGGTCGCGCTCGTAATGCCCATTGCCGGCCTTTCGATGCTG
>CAZTNJ010000141.1:2768-7049 GCA_964614835.1 uncultured Ignavibacteria bacterium
CCATCGACAATGGGAATACTCTTTGTCATATGTGGAGTGCTGGGATTTGTTACATTCGTGATTTGGGAAAAGAAAACTGCCGAACCGCTTGTTCAACTTGAGATGTTCACCAAAAACCGGGTATTTTCCTATTCGAGTCTGGCCGCGCTTATTAATTATAGCACGACCGCCGGCGTTAGTTTTTTACTTAGCTTGTATCTTCAATATATAAAGGGATTATCGCCTCGCGAGGCCGGCCTTGTTATGGTATCCCAGCCAATCGTTCAAACTATATTCGCGCCCATCGCCGGAAGCCTCTCCGATAAAATCCAGCCCCGCACGGTGGCATCGATGGGGATGGGGATGACTTTGGCGGGGATGATTCTGCTGACTTTTTTGGGACCAACCTCAAGCCTGGTTTTTATCATTGTCTGCTGCGCGTTTTTAGGATTCGGAATCGCGCTGTTCTCCTCACCGAATACGAACGCCATCATGAGTTCTGTCGAGAAACAATACCTTGGGGTTGCCAGCGCGATTGTCGGTACGATGCGGCTTATCGGTCAGATGCTTTCGATGGGGGTGGTGATGCTGGTGTTCGCGCTTATATTTGGAAGTGTCAAGATTACGCCGGAGTATTATCCGTATCTGGTGAAAAGCGCCCGGATAATATTTATAATTTTTGCGGTGTTCAGTTTCGGCGGGATATTCGCGTCGCTGGCGAGAGGACACATGCAACGGGATAATAATCAGATTTCTAAGTAGATTGATTCGGTCTTAGCTTATTTCATCAGCATCATCTTCATGGTTTGCGATTTATCGCCCGCCTTAAGCCGCGCGAAATACGCCCCCGATGGCAACCCGTCCGCGTTCCAATTCGCCTGATGCGGCCCCGCTTGCGCTTCGATATCCAGAAGCGTTTGCACCTTACGGCCAAGGATATCGTAGATATCAATCGTTACCGGCGATTCAGTCGGCAGGTTGTATCTAATCGTCGTCGATGAGTTGAACGGGTTGGGATAGTTGGGGGAGAGGGAGAAGGTGGAGGGGATTGTGCCGATCTCATCCAATCCAGTTGCTAAATCCCGAAAAATAATCACCGATGAGGTTGTTGCCAGATAAACATAACCATGCGAAAATCGCACATCATTTGCTGAAACATTCGGGTAGGTTTCGGCGATTTGGGGCGAGGTGGGATTTGAAAGATCAAGTACTATTAGGCCATCCTGGCTACTTGAAATATAAGCCCTATTTTCCGATATGTCTAATGCCGTTCCAGAATTAATCTGTAATTGCGCTACGAGGGAAGGGGCTTGAGGCATTGAGATATCGTAGACTCCAAAGAAATTAAAATTGCCCAACACATATGCCCGATCTTCCCTAATTTTTATACCTTTGGGCGAATTATGAATCGGACAGGTACCCGTTATAATTGGATTGATGATATCTGAAATATCCGCAACAATTAATCCATCCGCTCCCCCGGTTATATAAACGTAACTGCCTCTCACATCAATATCATGCGCGGCCCCAGAAAAACTAAAATTAGAAAAATACCTCAGGTGCCCCGGATCGGAAATATCAATTATGTTCATGCCGGTAAAAGACGGGACATAAGCGTAATTTCCTAATAAAAATATATTACCTCCATAATTAGAATTACCTAAACTGCAGAGTAGATTTGGATTTTGGGGATCGGAGATATCTATTGTCATAAAAGTATAAGTGAATAGGGCATAAAGAATAGTGTCTTTTACCCAAATATCTGAATTATAATGAGATGTTGATAGGCTTGAAATCATCCGGGGATTATTTACATTTGATATATCCAGTATTCTCAAAGAATCATCCGAACCTACTGTATAAAGAATGTTGTCCGTGGGGCAAATAACCTCGATTGGACTGCAGACATTTACCTGGTTAATTATAAAAGGATTGAACGGGTTAGAGATATCTATAGCTCCCAACGACTGGTCGGATGTATAATATGAAGTGTCGCCTTTACAGTAAAGGCTGGAAAGAGTGTTCATATATAGATTGGCTTCGACAACTGGATTATTTTTGTCGCGAGTATTTATAACTTTACAGCCTGAACTCATCGATAATATTACAGTACTATCATTTATTATATCCATGCAACCACCAAGACCCTGAAATCCTAACCCACCGCAATGTGAAGGATAGCCAATATTTGATAAATTAATAATGTCGAAAACAACATATGGACTAAGATGCTGTAAATCTACTCCCAATATATACGCATAATTATTATATTTTTCTAATTTGAAGGCGCCCAACGCATATATTAATTCGCCATTTCCGACATTTAATGGGTTTGTTGGGTCAGTAATATTTAGTTCATATAAACGATCGCCATAATAGGCACCAGTACCGCCTATTAGATATAAAATCGAATCAGATATATTAATATCCTTCACAATAGGAATTGAATTAAAACGCCCAGCCAATACGGGTTGTGCAGGATTGATTATGTTAATGATTTGCAAACCGGAATCGCCATCGGCGATATATACGTAATTGCCGCAAACCGCAATATTCATCGCAGATCCCGGTGTGTTATACTCGCCAAGCAATTCTAAATCGGAGGGATTAGTAATATCAATAATACGTAAACCGTCGATTCGACCTAAGAGCAAGGCAAGATTCCCATTAATACACATCTTACCATTGCCGCCATAAACAAATATCCTATCCAATTCAATGTAATTACTCGAATCGCTGATATCGAAGGTGATCAAACCGTTATTGAATAGCACGAATGCAGTACTGTCTTCGACCACAATACCATTAACATCAGTCCACAGCGTCGATCCCACATATTGAATCTGCTGGGCGGAGAGGGGAGCAGCCAAAACAATCACCGCGATTATCGCGGTAACGACAAATCCTTTTTTCATATCAATCCCCCAATCGTTTTATGAAAATCACAGGCAATCAAACGCCCATTCTATAAAGTTTACAAAGCTGCTGCCTCAAACGTTGCAATAATCTCAATCCGTAATCTTAATATCACGCATTTCCTATCAGAGTCAAGCAGATTCTGGAACCCAGATGCTATTAAGGCAAACCCGCATTCGCTTTAACCGGAACTTTTATACTAAAGCGTGAGTATTAACACTTAGAGAGGGCAAGGAGCGGGGAATGGCCCATCAAGATAATCCGCGCGATTCCGATATCTGAACAGGGAAGAAGCAGGGCAATTTTTTTTTCTGTTTTTTCCTTGACAATCGACCTCGATACGATTATCTATCGGGCCGGTTAGAAAATACGAGAGAAGTTGGAAAGAAAAAAATTAGGAATTTGTTAAATTTTTTCTTGACAACAGGATTTCTAATCGTAAATTAGAAGTCTGCCGCCGAAAAAATGACGGCGACGGAAAATTTGGCCTTCAAGGCCAAGCTCTTTGAAAACTGAATAGCATGCACACAGAATTACAAGGTAGTGCGGTCTGAATTATCTTTGAGAGAATCGGACCTAAAATTATTTAATTAGTCGAACAACGCATAAAGATTTATGCGAGTTCATAGAGCTAGATATTAAACGGAGAGTTTGATCCTGGCTCAGAACGAACGCTGGCGGCGTGCCTAATACATGCAAGTCGTGCGAGAAAGCCCGCTTCGGTGGGTAAGTAAAGCGGCGACCTGGTGAGTAACACGTGGATAATCTACCTTTAAGTTGGGGATAAGCTTCCGAAAGGGGGTCTAATACCGAATAACATCGTTTGATGGCCTCATCAGACGATCAAAGGCGGCGCAAGCTGTCGCTTAGAGATGAGTCCGCGCTCCATTAGCCAGTTGGCGGGGTAAAAGCCCACCAAAGCTACGATGGATAGCCGGCCTGAGAGGGTGTACGGCCACACTGGAACTGAGATACGGTCCAGACTCCTACGGGAGGCAGCAGTAGGGAATATTGCGCAATGCCCGCAAGGGTGACGCAGCGACGCCGCGTGGGCGATGAAGCTTCTTGGAGTGTAAAGCCCTGTCAGGAGGGACGAATGGTTGCAGTCGTAACTGGCTGCGATTTGACGGTACCTTCAGAGGAAGCTCCGGCCAACTCCGTGCCAGCAGCCGCGGTAACACGGGGGGAGCGAGCGTTGTTCGGAATTACTGGGTGTAAAGGGCTCGTAGGCGGGGAAGAAGGTCGAATGTGAAAACTCATGGCTTAACCATGAGCCTGCATCCGAAACCACTTCTCTTGAGTATCGGAGAGGATAGCGGAACTCCGGGTGTAGCGGTGAAATGCTTAGATATCAGGAGGATCGCCGGTGGCGAAGGCGACTATCTG
>CAZTNJ010000142.1:0-6872 GCA_964614835.1 uncultured Ignavibacteria bacterium
CGCTAACTGAGGGAAATTACACGCTTCGCTTTATAAAAAGCGGTTATGTTACTCGCGTTCTGAGCGTAACGGTTGGGTCGGGAGCTCCGACGGTTGCGAACGTGAAACTTTATCCTACCAATCCACCGCAACCGCCATTAGCGCCTATCTTGATATCACCGGCTAACGGCAGTTTCGTTTATACTACTACGACAAATCTAATCTGGCACGCATCAGCAGGCGCAACTCGATATATAATCGAAATAGCCCACGATTCATTATTTACGAATATGTTTGTTAGAGATTCCAATAGGGTCGATACTGTATATCAAAATCCAACCGCATTTAGCGATGGCAACTATTACTGGCGAGTTACCGCCGCTAACGCGATCGGAACATCGCCGCGATCTCAAACATTCAAGTTCAACGTGCTTTTGCCGCCATCGCAACCATTGTTAATAACGCCCCTCAACGATACGATATTCGATACTTCAACCGTCACGTTTAGATGGCACAGGTCGCCCACCGGAATTTCATATATTATCGAAATCGCCGATGATTCGCTATTTGGAACGGCAGCCATCATTGATTCATCATTAAGCGATACGACCTATTTAAATAGCGTTCCGTTCGTGAATGGCCGCTATTTCTGGCGTGTCACATCCCATAACGCCGCCGGATATTCGCCGCGTTCGCAAACTGCCTCATTTATTATCAATACCACGACTATTTCGTACATTCCCGGCGATGTCAATGACGACGGCGAAATCAGAGGTTCTGACGTTACCTACCTTGTACGCTACTTCAAAGCGGTCGGTCCGCCTCCCCCTGTTGAGGTTGGTGGATTTTACCCGGGCGCCGACGCCAACGGAGATTGCCGCAACATTGGTAGCGATGTAATTTATCTTGTTAATTACTTTAAAGGCGGAAATCCCCCCCAAGATGGTCATTGTTTCTAATTTAAATATTTAAGGTGTAAGGAGTACTTTATGCGAAGCGCTTTAATTGTTCTACTGTTGCTTCCAGTGTTATGTCTGGGCGCGCAGGAACAGGTCTTCACATCGAATTCTACCGTAATCTCCCAGGCGGTAGTTCATTCCAGTAACCAAACCGCAACTTCCATGGGTTTTTCTTTGAGCGGATTTTCCATGGAGCCGCAATCGTTGGGCGGCCAGGAATATTCGGCTATTATCCCTCCGGAAATCAACGGCGCGGTTGCCGGCCAGTTGGCCATCGATGGCTACCCTGACCTCCCCTGCTATTCCAGTCTTATAATCGTCCCCGACCAGGCAAATATCCGGGTCAACTTAATTTCGGCGGACTATGAAATTATTGACAATGTCGATATTGCCCCAGTACAACCAGCCACACCTGAATCGGAGGCCCCAATCGATATTCCGTTCACCATGAATATGGCTGCCTACTCGACCAACGCCTTTTACCCGGATGAGGTTGTTCGGATTGGCGAACCAATGGTGCTTCGCGATTTCCGTTTCGTTCAAGCGACTGTCCAACCGATCCAGTATAATCCGGTTACCCGTCAATTGAAAGTTTACACAAACGTCAATTACGAACTCGTTTATTCCGGAACGGATACTAGAAATACTATCGTTAGAACTGACAATAATATATCTGAAGCGTTTTTGCCATTATACAAAGAGTTTTTCGCAAATTCGCAACTACTTTTGGCCAACTATAACCCGATCCGCGGCGGATACCTGATTATCTATCCCAACAACACCCAATTCCCGGCTGATACAGTCAACCTTCTTGCCAACTGGAAAAGGCAAAAAGGATATTATGTAAAGGTTACCAGAACCGATCAAATCCCTCATGCGGGTTCGACCCCAACGAATTTAGAAGTTAAAAGCTATATTCAGACAGCTTATGATACTTGGGGAATCAGACGGCCGGACTATGTATGCCTTGTGGGCGATGTCGATGTATCCAATGGCGTTCCTGATTATCAATATTCAGGATATACATCGGACCATCAGTATTCGCAGGTGGCCGGCGGGTCTTCCGATTACTTGCCGGATATATATGTCATGCGAATGGCGGTAGATAATGTCACCGAGTTTGCCTGCCTTGTACATAAAACAATATACTATGAAAAAACTCCTTATACTGGTTCAGACATCGGCTACTGGAAACGAGGTTTAGTTGTTGCGGGTAATATTTCGGCCACCACTCCCCGTATCACTGTGTTAGGTGTGCGAGAACAGATGTTGAATCATGGTTATACCCAGGTTGATTCTGTTTTCGATTGGGGCAGCGGCGCCCCTAATGCAGGTACCATAAGCACAGCGATGGATAATGGCATTTCGGTAGTTGCCTATCGTGGCTGGGCTGGACCAAGCGGTTGGTACAACCCATCGTATAGTGTCTCCAGCTTAGCAAGTAGAGCGGCAAGTTCCAAAATAGGAATCATGACATCAATTGTTTGCGGTACAGGTCATTATGGTTCTGGAACCGATCCCTGTTTCGGCGAACAATGGATAAGAGGCGGCACTGCTGCGGGGGATACATCATACAAAGGCGGGCCTTGTTTCTTTGGCTCGACCAATACCAGCACACATACGCGATGGAACAATCCGATTATGATTGGTTTCTATCATGCCCTTTTTGATGAAGGAATCTATCATTTCGGACAAAACATGGTTGCCGGAAAACTTCGCCAATATCAGACATTCCCAACACTCAATGGGTATGGCAGTATGGTAAACCAGTATTTCAATACCTACAACGCGTTGGGCGATCCTGAACTGGAAATTAGAACTGATTCACCGGGCGCGATGTCGGCCTCATATTTATCGACTATCAATGTAGGAACGAACTTCTTAACGTTCCATGTAACGGCTTCCGGCTCTCCTCTGGCTGGCGCCTATGTAGCGCTGTATAGAGCTCTGGCCACCGATACGATTCAGGTTGGCGGATATACCGACAACAATGGCGATATTACCTTGAATTTCCGGAATATCGTAAATGGGCCAATCAGCGTTACGGTAACATATAGAGATAAAGTCCCCGTGATAGGAACGTGTAGTGTCAACAGCCAGACCGTTACCCTGGGCGCCGATACGACTATAATCGATGATGATAACAGCGGCGGCACGATTGGTAACAACGACGGTAAGGTAAATCCACATGAAACGATAGGTTTGAATATCAGATTATACAATTATGGCACATCAGTAACCGCCACGGGCGTTAATGCTGTTTTGACATCTCTGGATTCTCGGGTTACCGTCAACTCCGGCACGCGGTCTTACTCCAATATAGCAGCGGGCGCCAGCGCTTTGCCCAGCAGTCAATATCTGGTAACGCTCGCTAATGATATCCCGCATAACGAACTATTGCCGTTGCAGCTCGCGATTACATCAAACGAGGGGAACTGGCAAACACAGGTGGTTCTTACTACGAGTTCGATCAAGGCCGGAGACACCGTTACCATTGCTTATCCTGGTAACAGCAACGGAATCCTCGATCCGGGTGAAACATCAAACATGACCATAACCTGGAAAAATACCGGCGGATTAGCGGCGCAAAACGTCACCGGTGTATTATCCACAACAGATTCGTATGTAACAATCATCGATCCCAATGGGACATTCGGTGATGTCGCCATTAATGGAACCGGCACTAACTCATCCGATCCGTTCCAGATTTCACTTCGCGATTCGGCATTTGATGGCCGGACTATCCCATTTACAGTTAATTTTACAGCGAACAACACGACTATCGGCACAGTTCAATTCCAGAAATCTTTCACTGCTTCAGTAGGCACGGTCGGTACAAGCGACCCAACCGGACCGGATGCATATGGTTATTATGCCTATGATAATACAGATGTCTCCTACTTGCCTCATCCCACCTACAGCTGGATAGAGATAAATCCTTCGCTTGGCGGTTCTGGCACAAGGATCACGTTCCCCAACAACGATGATGCAACAGTGATGTTAGATCTTCCTTTCCCGGTTAAGTATTATGGCCGAACATACGCGCATATGATTGTCTGCATCAATGGCTTCGCCGCATTTGACACAATTCCATATGATGTTGCGGGAAATTACTGGTTCAATTGGTCAAACTGGCCAATCCCCGATCCGGGTAATGCCCGCGCTCAAATATCTCCATTCTGGGACGACCTTAAAATTACTTCCAGTGCGAACGGCGTGTATACTTATCTTGACGGCGCCAATGGTCGATTCATTATCGAATGGAGCAATCTTACCCATGCCAACACCGATTCGATTGAGACATTCCAGATGATTATTTACGATCCATGTCAATATGGCACGCCGACGGGCGATTGCGAGATAGTCTTCCAATACAATCACATAGTCAACAACGATTATGTGGCGGATCCTTACAGCGACCCGGAAACGTACTCATCGGTCGGTATCGAAAACTGGGAAGAAAACATCGGATTACAATATGAGTATAATAATCTATACCCAGCAAGCGCGGCGGCGTTGGCCAATGGCCGGGCTATCAGATTTACCACCAGACGTTTCGGCCTTCCCCCGGCATCTTATCCCAGCGAATCGCATACTCCTACCAGTATCACAATGAGTTGTCCTCCCGGAGGAATGACATCTTCACAGGTAATTATCAGCAATTCTGGAGCTTGCGGTTTGGGCTATACGCTAACGGCCACCAGCCTGGGTTACCTAAGGAATTCGATTAATCCCGAACCCCCGGCAATCGAGGATCTACCGGCTCCCGCGCAATCGCCAAATCTCCCAAAAATCGAAGAAATCTACAAACCAAATCCGCCGATGACCACCAATCAGGGCGGCCCCGATGCTTTTGGACACTACTGGATAGATTCCGACCAATCGGGCGGACCGACATTCAGCTGGGTCGATATATCGGGAACGGGAACCACTATTACTCTAAATGACGATAATAACAGCGGTCCATACGGGCTTGGATTTACATTCCCTTACTTTGGCACTAATTATACATCGATATATGTCTCATCCAACGGAATGATAACATTCAGTAGCGATGTTGCCCCAAGCAATAATACCGCCATTCCTAACACATCCACCCCAAACAACTTTATCGCCGCCTGGTGGGATGATATCGATCCCCCACATCAGGGCGCGGTTCGTTACTACTCGGATGTCGCCAATCACAGGTTTATCGTAAGTTATGATAGCGTGGCATATTATTATAGCAGTACGCCTGGCTACACTGGCGCCTTAACTTTCCAGATTATCCTTTATGAAGATGGCCACTTTGTCATGCAGTATAAATCGATGGATCCTGGTTCTTATAGTACCGGGCTAAATGGGGCGACTATAGGATTCGAAAACGCCGGCGGCGCGGATGGTTTGCAAATTTGCTATAATGCCGCTTATATGCACAACAATCTCGCGATTCAAGTAACAGTACCGCCACCTCCTCCAACTACCTTAACCTTAAATCCGGGATCAGGAATCGTGGAACCCGGAACAAGTGACACGATAGCCGTTATCGCTCACGCGGAAGCATCGGCAAGTGGAATTTACCAGTGGCAAATCAACGCTCAAACAAGTGATCCGAATGCCGGACATTCATCTTATACAATTCCGGTCACAATAAATGTCGGCGCCGGTTCAAATGGCCATATTAAGGGTACTGTAAAAGAAAACAACAACGTAACTCCAATCTCCAACGTTATTGTTACGACCTACGGGCCGGGACATGTTTTAATGGCTACCGATACAACCAACGGCTCCGGACAATATGTGGTAACTCTGGCTACCGGAACATACTCTCAGGAATTTCGAAAAGCGCTTTATAACGATACCAGCTTATCAAGTATCGTCGTGGTTACCAATGATACTACTCGAGTAACCATGCTCATGAATCACAAACCCGGTTACCTTGAAGGAACGGTTAAGAAACAAGATAACACGACTGTAATTCCGGGTACAATTGTCAGAGCTTATGACGCATCAGAGGTACTATGTGGAACCGACACTACAGACGCTTACGGAAAATTCCTGATTCAGCTTGCGGCCGGTACATATCATGAACTATTCACTAAGGCCGGTTATTATGACAGCACTTTGACCGGTACTATAATAAACTGGGCCGAAACTACTCATGTAACTATGCTGATGAGGGAAAACATAGCCCCGCCGCAGTGCGAATATATGCTGGGCGATATCAACAGCGATGGCCAGAGACTCGGCGGAGATGTCACGTTTGGAGTGAGATATTTCAAGGGCTTGGGAACACCGCCCCCCGACAGCTGTTACATGGATTCCACCGGCACCTACCTTTACGTGGCTGGCGATGTCAACGGCAACTGCGAATTCAGAGGCTCGGATATCACAAAATTAGTGGCATACTTTAAAGGCACTTCAGCCATTAATAACTGTCACTTCTTCCCGCCTCTATTCATTAGGGTAATCGATTATATTAAACCGGAAGTAAAATCGGATATTCCGGCGCAGACCAGATAACCGTTCCGAGATAAAAATAAAGGCGGCTCCGTTTTACGGGGTCGCCTTTTTTTTACTCGAATTTGCTTTTATTTCAGGCTTTTTAGCCAGGGATGTGAGTTAGCGTTCAGCCCGGTTGGCACCGCGTTCCTTATCTGATGCGCCAGCGTAACAGAAGGGCGGGCATCATCAAGCGTAAAGCCGCGTCCGGCCAGGACTTCCTTGTATACGGTTGTATGCAAGTCGGTAAAACCTTCGGAAAACTCCAGCTCTTCCCCATCAATTGTAATCGAACGAAATGTCGTCTTATTTTTATTGCGCGTTTCTTCCGGCAAGTCAGCCTTATCGATAGACAGCAGCCATCGCACGCGAGCATTCTTTAACTCAAGAAAACCGCCGGTTTTGGTCGGCTGTGAGATATGTACCTCGCTATATTGTACATCGCCGAAAAGC
>CAZTNJ010000143.1:0-6801 GCA_964614835.1 uncultured Ignavibacteria bacterium
TTTTTTTCCTATTTTTTAAAAAAAAAAGTTAATTTTTTCCCGGATAATTTTACCCCAAGGGGGGCGTTATTAATCGCGATTTCCGTGCCCGGAAGTAATATCGAACTCACCTGGCCATCGACAGTCATCCTGACATTGACGGTATTATCGGCCAGCCGGACCGTAAGATGGCTATTATGGCCAAATACCAACGGCCGCAATGTCAATGAGTGCGGGCAAATCGGACTGGCAATAAGCGCCTCTAATTTAGGCTGAAGCACCGGGCCGCCAGCCGCTAAATTATAAGCTGTCGAACCTGTAGGAGTGGCGATAATGAGACCATCGGCATTATACGAACAGACAAATTGCCCATCTAAATACAAATCAAGCCCCACCAACCGCGAATCCTCGCCATTATCCAACACGACATCATTAAGCGCATATTGCGGCACTCTTTCGCCGTTTCCCACCACCGATTCAATCACCATTCGTTCTTCGATAATGAAATCGTCGTCTTTGATTTTCCCAAGCGCCATCGGGATATCTTGAGCGATTATCTCGGTCAAAAAGCCCAAATTCCCGGCATTGATTCCGAATATCGGGATCCCATAGTGGCCTACCGTCCTGACCGCCGCCAGCATTGTCCCATCGCCGCCTAGCGAAAGCAAACAATCGATATGTTTGTGCATCTCATTTAGCGGCACTACATGGTCATAGATTCCTACCAGCGTCCCCACGTCCTCGCTAATAAAGTATTCAAGATTGTATAAAGCCAGCCAATCGATAATAACTCTTGCGGCGCGGCCAACATTTTCTTTTTTACTGTGGCCTATTATTCCAAATCTTCTCAATTTTGCCGGGCCTTCTTGTTTAACGCTTTTGCCGATTCCAAAAACCTTAATGTTGAATCGGCGATTCCCTCGATATTCAAGCCGAATTCCGCTAACAGATGGTCGCGCGAATCATGGGTCATGAATTGGTCGGGCAATCCCAGATTCTTTATTTTGCGATTGGCGAAATCGTTTTCCTGCGCGAATGCGTTCACATAATACCCAAAACCGCCGCAAATAGCTCCCTCTTCAATAGTGATGATATAATTATGTTTTGATAATATTTCCTTAAGCATCGTTTCATCGAAAGGTTTTAAGAACCGACAATTGATTACCGTGGCGTGAATCATATCTTTATCCAATATATCAGCCGCTTTCCAAGCCGGATAGACCATCGAACCAACCGCCAGAATCGCCAGGTCGTCGCCATCACGCAACTTTTCCCAAGAGCCATATGGCAATCCGATTAACTCATGACTCAAATCGTTTTCGGGTATATCCGCTCGTGGATACCGGATAACAAATGGCCCATCCAGATAGCCGGCCGCCGTTACCATCAACCGCCGAAATTCATTGCCATCCCTCGGGGCAGTGATTGTTATATTCGGGATGTGCATCAAATATGGTATATCAAAAGCGCCATGATGCGTGGAGCCATCTTCGCCAACGATACCAGCTCTATCGATACAAAATACAACCGGCAGTTTTTGCAACGCGACATCATGCACAACCTGATCATATCCGCGTTGTAGAAATGTCGAGTAAACCGCGAAAAAAGGCCGATACCCTTCCGCCGCCAGCGCCGCCGACACCATCGTGCCCAGCTGTTCGGCAATGCCTACATCGAAAAACCGTTGCGGAAATTTCTGCGCGAATTGCGTCAATCCAGTGCCGGTAGTCATGGCCGCGGTGATCGCGCATATTTTATCGTTGGTTTGGGCGAGGGATGTCAGCGTTTCGCCGAAAACATTAGTGTACGGAAGCGTTTTTTTCAGCGATGACGACAGCCCTGTTTGTTTGTCGAATGCCCCCACGCCATGGAAATGTGTCGGCGCGTCCTCCGCGAATGAATACCCTTTTCCCTTTTTGGTTAATACATGTAACAGCAGCGGCCTATGCAAGTCCTTTATATTATTAAGGGTCTTAATCATTAGTGGGAAATCATGACCGTCAATTGGCCCGAAATACCTGAATCCCAATCGCTCAAAAATCTGTCCTGGAATCAACATCCCTTTAACAAATTCCTGCGCTTGAGCGATAGTCCGCCTCAGCCTATCTTTCTGGGGCAGCTTTTCCGTTAGCCTCCAGACATCAGCCTTTAATTTATTATAGCTTTCATCAGTGATAATATCGGTTAAATATTTAGATAATGCCCCCACATTTTTTGATATCGACATGGTGTTGTCATTGAGGATAATCAACATATCTCGACCCATACCGCCAGCGTGGTTCAGTCCTTCATAGGTAAGCCCGCCCGTGCATGAGCCATCGCCGATTATCGCGATTACCTTATGATTTTTGCCAGATAAGTCTCTTGCCAATGCCATTCCCAACGCGGCCGGTATCGATGTCGAAGCATGTCCCGCGCCAAACGCGTCATATTCCGATTCGGAACGCTTGGGGAATCCCGATGGTCCTTTGCGAGTTCGAATCCTCACGAAATCATCGCGCCTGCCGGTGAGAATTTTATGCGTGTAGCATTGATGTCCGACATCGAATATAAGCTTGTCAACCGGGAGGTTAAACACATAGTGAATCGCGATTGTTAAATCAACAACGCCTAAATTCGAAGCCAGATGGCCGCCATTTTGCGCCACTACGCCAATAATATAATTGCGGATTTCCTCGGCCAACTCCGGAAGTTGCTCAATCGTGAGTTTCTTCAGGTCCGCCGGCGAATTGATAGATTGTAACAAACTCACTTCTCGTTATCCTCAAACAAGCCTAATTCAAATTCGCCGCTTTCAGTCTTGATCAACTGTTTCACTTTTTGCTCGGCCTCGTTTAGTTTGCCGTAGCATTTTTTTGACAACTCGACGCCCTCTTCAAAAACCTTAATCGAATCATCCAGGCTAAGTTTTCCCGATTCAAGGTCGGAAACTATTTGTTCCAGCCTTTCCATAGCCTTTTCAAAATTAAATTTCGAAGTCAATTCGCACCTTACTTTTTTATGCCGCCCTGATTTGATAATATGCCGACTGCCAACGATTTGGCAAGCATTTTGTTAAATCCAATCAATCGCTTATGCCCATATTTCCGGTTTTAAAGACCTTGTCATTAAATCATATACCGCTTTAGCCGGTTCTTTATCTTCAAATAGGATATAATACATCTGATTAGTAATGGGCATTTCGACATTATGAATCTTTGCTAATTCAAAAGCCGATTTGGTCGTTTTTACCCCTTCAGCAACCATAGACATAGAACCCAAAATATCATTTAATTTTCTGCCCAATCCCAATTGCTCACCAACATATCGATTGCGGCTATGCTTGCTTATGCAGGTCGTTATCAAGTCACCCACGCCGGATAATCCCGAAAAAGTTAACGGGTCTGCCCCCAACTTGCGACCCAAACGAACCATCTCCGCTAACCCGCGCGTCATCAACGCCCCGATAGTGTTATCCCCTAATTTTAATCCTTGAAGTACCCCCGCCGCTATAGCTATCACGTTTTTAAGCGACCCTCCAAGCTCAACTCCGATTAGATCTCCTGATGTATAAACCCTAAAACTATTAGTTGTGAATGTCTCCTGAATCAGCGCCGCAACCTCTGACCGGTATGATGCCGCCACCACCGTTGTCGGGATTTCACGAGAGACTTCTTCGGCATGGGATGGTCCGGACAGCGTTGAAACCTGATTGATATTTGCTCGTGGAAGTTCTTGAACTAACACTTCAGACATTCTGCATAACGTATTATTTTCTATACCCTTTGCAAGACTAACAATAAAACCTGTCTCCGGCGCTACCAGCCCCGAAATTGATTTCGCGGTCTGTCTCATTGTGTGTGATGGCACGGCCAATATGACCCCCTGACTTCCCTTCATCGCTTCCGATAAATTATCGGTGATTCGAATCTGCGGCGGTATTTTAATCCCCGGAAGTTTGGTCGGAAGCTCCCTTAGTGATCGGAGTTTTTCCGCTTCTCCTGAATCAAATTCCCAGAGAGCTATATCGTACCCTTTGCCGGAAAGGAGAACCGCCACCGCGATGCCCCAACTTCCCGCGCCCAATACTGTCAATTTGCTCATTTTATTATTTCTATGGTCTGGATCATAATTTGTTCGAGTTAATCAGGCAGTCTTTTTCTGACCGAATTTATTTTCTGTCCCATTAATTAACCTTTTGATATTACCTCGATGAGTAATCAATATTGCCAGTAAAAATACTATAGAAATCGCCAGATGCGAAATCGGAACCTGATATTTTAGATAAATCGATTCCACAAGCAAAGCGACAAACACGAATGTCGCGATTAAAATCGACCCGAGGGATATATAACGGGTAAGCGCCACTACTATAATAAAAAGGGCGAATCCTATAATCAATTCCAACGGCATCAAACCCAGAAGCATCCCCGCGCCGGTTCCCACCCCTTTGCCGCCTTTGAATCCTATCCAAACCGGGAATATATGACCAAGAATCGCGCAAACGCCGGCTATCAGTTGAATCCAATCGGCCTGCAATCCTAAATCGCCAAAATTAAGCCGACTGATAAACACTGTCGCGATTAATCCCTTTAAAATATCAATAAGCAAAACGATAATGGCTATTTTTGTACCCAGCAGACGGCTGGTATTGGTGGCCCCGGTTGATTTCGAACCGATAGTCCGGATATCCACGCCTTTGATAAGTTTGGCGAATACGAATCCGGTCGGGAAAGAACCAATCAGATAACTGAAAATGATTATCAGAACAATCGTAATCATTTTCGTTTCCGTTCCTTGAACACAAGCACTATCGGTGTACCCACAAAACCGAATTCTTCCCGGAGCTGATTTTCCAAAAACCTCTTATAGGATGGGTCCACGAATTTCGGATGAGTGCAGAAAAACACGAATGTAGGCGGCGCATCGGCGGCCTGCGTGATATAATTAAACTTGATAAGCTTCCCCATCTTGGCCGGCGGTTGCCGTTTGGCGAGCACTTGCTTTAAAAAATCATTCAGTTCCGATGTTTTCAGCCTTTTATTGCGCTCTAAATTCACATCATTGATGGCGGCCATTATTTTATTCACGCCCGTTCCTTTTAGCGCGCTGGTAAACACAATCGGAATATATGATAACATAGGGGCTTCAATGCGGACAAATGTACTGTAGTTTTCCTGGGGTACGGCTTTAACTAGATCCCATTTATTGGCGATGAAGATTAATCCCTTGCCAAGCTGATCGGCATGATCGGCTATCTTGATATCGCCTACCGTGATACCTTCTTTCGTATCTAAGACCACCAACACGATATCCGCTCGCTCGATCGCCTTCAAGCTTCGCACTGATGTCCAATATTCCAGCGAATCGGGGAATTGCGCTTTTTTGCGTAATCCGGCGGTATCAATAAAAATATATTCTCGTCCATCGATTGTTACCTGGCTGTCGATACTGTCGCGAGTCGTTCCAGGTATGGATGACACGATTTGGCGCTTCTCGCCCATAATCGCGTTAAACAGCGATGACTTTCCGACGTTGGGTCTTCCGACGATAGCGATTTTTAGCCCTGATTCGGCGGTGTCGTCGTCATCTGTTGATGGCAATGCCTGTATCAACGCATCCATGAAATCGCCAATACCTCGGCCATTGGCGGCGGACACGCCGTAGACCTCGCCTAATCCCAGTTTATAAAATTCATTTATCTCGAATGACGCTTTTTCAGAATCGACTTTATTCGCTACCACAATTGCTTTCTTGCCGTGTTTCTTCAATTTCGACGCAATGCTTCTATCATCAACCTGAACGCCAACAGCAGTATCCACCACCAGCACGACGACGTCTGCCTGGTCAATCGCTATAAGCACCTGATCGGAAACTTGCGCCGAAATCTCTTCATCCGTATTGGGAATAAAGCCGCCGGTATCGACAAGTATAAATTCCCGCCTGTTCCACTGACAGGGGGCATAAAGCCTATCTCGGGTTATCCCCGGTCGGTCATCGACAATAGCTTTGCGTTGTTTTATCATTCTATTAAATAAAGTCGATTTACCAACATTAGGCCTGCCGACAATTGCCACAATCTTTCTGCTCATGCGATTAACCTTAGCGTTTCACCGAAATCATAAGTGCCCTGAACTATATCAAAACCCGTTTTATCAGCCAAATCCTGGGGAGTAAAATCATCGATAAACTTGTCATCGGCGTTTATACAGTTTGGAGGCAATATCACCGGCCCCGATTTATTTCCCGATTTATACAATTCTCTTAATATGTCCTTTCCTGCCAGCAAACCCGAAACCGTGACTTTTGGCCCGAAAAGCCTGTTAGGAATCGCCAATAAATTTATCTTAATATCATATTTAGACAAAACGAATTTTTTCCAAACCTGTTCCATCGATTTACCGGTAATCCAGATTCCTTTTTTGCCAAGCGTGGTCTTTTGCCTGACGGAAAACTTCTTTGGGAATGAATCTAAAAACTGTCTGACCAGGCCGACCCCGTTTTCTATCTGCGGAAAATCGTCGTAATATGAATTGGGCGGAATATCCATATCGGAACGAATAAATAACTCATCGGCGGCGTAAGCAAATTTATTTTCGCTACCGCCATACTGGGACCTTATCCGTTCGACCTGCGCTATCAGCTTTCTTGCCAGAAATTTGCCGACCGGACAAACTTTGCCGCCATCCCCAATAGCGGTTCGGGAATACTTTGTTAATCCAACTGGGACTACCGCCAGAGATTGCGCAAAAGGCCGCAAATTGGCTAAATCGGCCGCGGTTTTATCGAGTATCGAGCCGTCATTATATCCGGGAACCACAACAACCTGCGAATGAAAAGAGA
>CAZTNJ010000144.1:0-6652 GCA_964614835.1 uncultured Ignavibacteria bacterium
ATTCGAAAATACGCGTTAATATCGCTGATATGTATTTTATCCACAGCGCCTCTGTTATATAGCCAAGATGACACCCTCCGGGTGCTGTTCGTAGGCAACAGCCATACCTACGTAAACGACCTTCCGACCATGTTTCTCAATCTGGCGCAATCTGGGGGCCATCCAGTGATAAAAGATATGAGCGCGCCCGGCGGCTACACCTTTCAGCAACATACGACGAATGCCACGACTCTTACGAAAATAAATCAGGGTATCTGGGATTATGTGGTGCTTCAAGAACAGAGCCAGTTTCCGGTAATCGAATATTATCGCGATAGCAGCATGTACCCATCGGCGCGAATTCTCGACTCGTTAATCCGCCGCAATAATCAGCATACGGCGTTTTACATGACCTGGGGTTGGCGCGATGGTGGTCTGCACAATATTAACGGCCATACCAGCCCCGAATTTCGGGACTATTATCATATGCAGGATTCGGTGACTTCCGCTTATACCAGAATCGCCGACGAATTGAATGCGCTGCTGTTGCCGGCTGGCAATGCTTGGAAAATCGCCAAAACCATTGATTCATCGTTGGCGCTATGGCTGCCTGATGGCTACCATCCGTCGCTGATTGGCTCGTATCTAACCGCCTGCGTTTTTTACGCGAAATTTTTTAACGAAAGCCCAATTGGACTTTCCTATACCGCTGGGATATCTCCTGAAACGGCGGTATTTCTGCAAACCTGCGCCAATCAGGCGGTGTTGGGGATAATTGACCCCGTAATCGAAACCCCGCATGCGTTCGAAATATCGGGAGTTTACCCCAACCCATTCAATAGCGCTGCAAATATAGAATATATGCTTTCGCAAGCGGGGAGAGTTGAAGTTTCTGTATATGATATTCTTGGGCGGAAGGTCACGAAATTGGTCGATATAAATCAAGCCGCGGGGAAATATCTTATATACTGGAATGCCAATAATCGCCCAACCGGGATATATTTTATAAGATTAAAATCGGGCAATTTTTCGGAAACGAAAAGAATTACGATGGTGAGGTAGGTGGGGCGGCTCGTGGAGTCGTATGACCTGCCGCCTGATGATCTCCGTCAAACGCCTACGATATTAACCTACTAATTCAACTTAAATTTCTCGCCCAGATACAACTGCCGGGCCTCCGGGTCGTTGGCCAAAAATTCCGCCGAACCGGATTTTAAGATTTCCCCCTCGTAAATAATGTAAGCCCTATCGGTAATCGATAATGTTTCCCTTACATTGTGGTCGGTTACTAAAATCCCCAATCCCTTTTCTTTTAAGCGATGAATTATTTTCTGAATTTCCTCCACCGTAATCGGGTCGATTCCCGAGAAGGGTTCATCCAAAAGGATAAACTTGGGCTGGGTTACCAACGCTCGGGCAATTTCCACCCGCCGCCGTTCGCCGCCAGATAAATTATACCCTTTGGAATTGGCGATAGGTTCGATATCGAGGTCTATAAGAAGTTCCGCCAGACGGTCTTTGCGTTCTTTGCGGGTCATCGGCATGTACTCGAGTATCGCCATGATATTTTCCGCTACCGTCAACTTGCGAAATATCGAGGCCTCCTGCGGCAGATAGCCAATCCCCTTGCGGGCGCGGCGATACATCGGCAAATGCGTGATATCGGTGTCGTCTAAAATCACTTTGCCGCCGTTAGGACTGATAAGCCCGGTAATCATGTAGAATGTGGTGGTTTTACCGGCGCCGTTGGGTCCCAGCAATCCGACTATTTCGCCGGAGTCCAGATAGATCGACACGCCATTGACGACTTTTCTCTTACTGTAATATTTGATTAAGTTGTCAGTATGAAGTTTCGGCACTGGTAGAATCCTTTTTCTTTTCGAATTTCCCTTTTTCCGCTTCCGGGATGCTTTTAACTTTGCCCGATACGTTTCTGGTAATTTCAATATTCTGCAAATCCCGGTCGGCAATCATTCCCCAGCCGCGTATCGCATCGCCGTTTTTGCGATAGATTTCCACATAATCTTCGGTGGTGATTTTTTTTGTATCGGGATTCCAATTTAGCGATTGCGTATTCAAAATAGTAGAATCTTTACTTACCCCGACCACATCGCCAAACAGGGCAAACTTGGCCGATTTCTCCCGTAATAATCCCCGTTTACCCGTCAGAGTGGAATGTCCTACGCCCAGTGAATCGAACAAAACGATTTTAACTGTGGCGGCTTCGGTAGAATCTTTCGTTTCCCAGCGGTCGATATGCCTGGCATCCACAACCGCCTCCTGTTTGCCATCCTGAGATAATATAATCGTGGCGTCATCAAGACTCGCGTCGGGAATATTGGCGGGTGTTTCTTTATCGCGGGGATATTCGGTTTTAGAGCAACCGGCAATCGCCATAATCAGAAGCAATCTTAGTATTATCGCCCTAATTCGCATCGCGCTTTTCCTCCGGCGGGCGGTGTCGCCAGCGATTGTGTATCCAAGCCCATTGAATTGGGTCATAATTTATGAGTTCCTCCAGCGCCTTATTGCACATCGTCAACACCCTAATAATATCGCCGTCCAGATCGTCTGTCCATTCAAATCGCAACTCCGGTAATACTTTTATAACAAACTTATCGTCATTTGTTCGATAAATAGCCATCGGCAAAATTGGCGAACCGGTTTTGCGGGCAATCAATATCGGTCCGGCGGCAGTCAGTGCTTTCTTTCCATAAAAATCGGCGAAATATCCTTTTACGTTCGAGGAGTCCTGATCCAGCAACACTCCCAGAGCATATCCTTTTCCCAGTACCCGCATAATCGAAAGCGGGGAATCGACCGTGGAAATGTTTAGAATATTGAATTTTTGTCTTTGGGCCACCAATAGCGCGTTCAGTCGATTATCATATAATTTGCGTCCGACGGCCGCTACTTTGCGTTCTTTTACAAAAGCAAACCAGGCTGCCAGAAGTTCAAACTGGCCGATATGACCGGTCAGCGCGATTATACCCTTTTCTTTAGCATCCGCATTCAGGTAATTCTCGTATCCTTCAATTGAAACCATTTGTCCCATAATTTTTTTTGACCAACGCCCCATTATCATCATATCGACAAGATTTTTGGCCATTAATTGAAAGCAGGCTTTGGCGCGGATTTTAGCCTCTTTGGGTGAAATCTTCAACGCAAACGCCAATTGCCGCTCGGCCATTCGCCGCCCTCTGGGATCGGCATAATACCAAATTTCGCCTATAACTCCGGCCAGCATAAGGGCAAATCGCCGGGGAATCGCGTTTACTAAACGGATAAATAAAATCGCGAATATATATATTAGATCGTTTTTCAAACTATTTTGGCGTTGAGAATATCGTGCATATGTATCACGCCGAGCAGATGATTACCGCCATTGACCACGGCCAAGCTGGTGATCTTGTATTTTTCCATCCTGTTCAGGGCGAGCACAACCAGTTTATTCGCGGCAATTGTTTTTGGCTTTGGGGTCATAACATCGGATGCCACCAGCTTATCCAATGCCAACCCCTTTTCTATAGCCCGACGCAGGTCGCCATCCGTGATTATTCCCAGCAGCGTTTCTTTTTCATCGACGACGGTGGTAGTGCCTAGCCTTTTCGATGTCATCTCCAGCACCACCCGCGAAAAAGGCGTATCTGGTCTTACTCGTGGGATATTTTCACCGGTGTGCATGATTTGCGATACTTTCACCAGGCTTTTGCCAATCGCCCCACCTGGATGATATATCGCGAAATCATCGATAGTAATCTCGCGCCGTTCCATCAAGGCCATGGCCAAAGCGTCCCCCATAACCATCGCCGCTGTCGTTGAGGATGTCGGTACCAGGTTATTGGGGCAGGCCTCCTGCGGCACCGATACATCAAGAATAACATCCGCATCATTAGCCAATAACGAATCTGTTTCGCCAGTAAGCGCGATAATGGGGACTTCTAGACGTTTAAAAACCGGAAGCACTTTCAAAATTTCTTCGGTTTCCCCTGATTTGCTGATTGCGATAAGTAAATCATCCGAACGCACCAGACCCAGGTCGCCGTGAATTCCTTCCGTGGGATGAAAGAAGATGGCCGAAATTCCTATCGATGAAAACGTAGAGGCAATCTTTTTGGCCACGTTGCCGGATTTGCCGATTCCCGATACGATTACGCGCCCTTTTGTGGAATCTATCAAATCGATTGCTTTAATAAAATTGCCGTCGAGTTTGTCAGCCAGTGCCGCGATAGCATCAGCTTCGATTTTTATGGTCTTTTTGGCTATATCAAGCAAGCCGTTTTTCTTCATCTATCCCTCTGGAGTCTAAAATCATATCAAGTATTTCGCGGGCCGCGCCAAAACCGCCTTTTGTTTGGGTCACATAATGGGCCGCTTTCAACACCGATTTGGGGCTATCAGGAACTGCCACGGCCAATCCGCAGGCTTTCATGATTGGCAGGTCAATAAGATCGTTACCGACATAAAGAATCTGCTCGTCGGCGATATTATAGCGGGTTTTGATTGCGTTGTAACCATCGATTTTATTCGTTGAATCCTGATAAAGATCTTTTATTCCCAGCTCTTCGGCGCGTGTAGCCGTGGATTCAGATTTACGTCCCGAAATCAGGGCTACCCGCAGGCCGTGCTTTTGGGCAATATGAATCCCAAGTCCATCTGCGATATTGAAACGCTTGAATTCCAAACCATCCCGCCCAATATAAACCGCATTATCGGTTAATACTCCATCTACATCGAATATAACCATTTTAATCTGACCAAGTCTTTGCGAAAATCGTTCTATCATTTTTATCCTTTAGTCTTATATCTTACCCATTGATTAGGGGTTAGTCAATAAAAAAGAAAATTAAATCGCAAATATTGATGTAAAATATTATCTTGGTTGGTTTTTGGGATTAGTTTTTGCTTGCAAAAATAGCCGTTTTATTTATATTTATAACGTAAGCCGAGAGAAATAAAACTGAATTTTAAAGATTGGTGCTCGGCAAGCCGATATTAAAAATAGAATGGCGGCAGTTAAGCTATTGAATAGAATAAACTTATGGTAGAACTAAAATTAACACCATCGCTGGGTCAGAGGCCGGAACTTGTTATCCAGCCAGGGCTTATCCAATCGCTGAAACTGCTGATGGAGCCGGTTTTAAACCTCGAAATGATTATTAGGCAACGGCTATCGGATAATCCGCTTCTTGAGGAAGTCGAATCGCAGGAAACTCCCGATGAAATCCCGGAATCAACCGCTGAACCCGAACAACGCGAAGATAAACAGCCTGAACGAATCGATTGGCAGGAGTTTTTGGGCGAAGATCACGAGTATCTTCGTGATGGCGGTTTTCGCGATTACTCGGTCCATACTGATGAGGATTACCCGGAGACGGTTTCGATTTCCGAAGAATCGTTGTTTGATCATTTGATGTCGCAACTGGGATATACCAAACTCGATGATAAGCAAAAAGAAATCGGTTCTTATATAATCGGCAATATCAACGATGCTGGTTTCCTTACCGTGTCCGTGGAGGATATGGCCGCCGAACTGAAAGTCGAACCGGAAATGGTCCGCGATGTTTTAAAAGTAATCAAAACTTTTGATCCCACAGGAATCGGTTCCCGCGATTTGAGGGAATGCCTGATTGCCCAACTCGAAGAGCAAGGCTTGCAGGACACTTTGGCCTGGACTATCGTGGATAAGCATCTGAAAAATCTGGAAAATAAGAGCGTGATGCAGCTTTCCAAGATGCTGGACACTACTCCGGAAAAAATCGATCAGGCGCTAAAAGTAATCCGTACGTTATCGCCGCGGCCGGCTACCGGAAGATTCTCGCGGGCCGCCACGCCTATCGTGCCCGATTTGATTGTCGAAAAAATCAACGACGAATTCGTGATATTCCATAACGATAAAAACCTTCCGCAGCTTCGTATAAACCAATCTTATCGCAACCTGATAAAACGGGGAACGGCCGCGCCGGAACAGACCAAACTATATATCAAAGAAAAACTGGAACAGGCTCGCTGGCTTATAAACGCCATCAATCAACGCCGTTCTACAATGATTAACGTGATGCAAGCGATTGTCGATGAACAGCGAGAGTTTTTTGAAAATGGCGAAAATTTTCTAAAACCGCTTACAATGGAACAGATCGCCGATAAAGTCGGGATGAATGTGGCTACCATCTCGCGTGTCGCGCATGGCAAATATGTACAAACCCCTTTGGGGATGTACGAAATCAAATATTTCTTCAATACCGGCGTGGCAACCGATAACGGCGATGATTTACCCAAACGGGTGGTCAAAGGCAAAATCGAAGAAATCATCAAGTCCGAAAACCCGGCAACCCCATATTCCGACCAGGAACTGGCTAAATTACTGACCAAGCAGGGAATCAAACTGGCTCGCCGCACCGTGACCAAATACCGGGAAGAGTTAAATATCAAAGCGGCGCGATATCGTAAAGAGATTCCGCGAACATCGTAAAGTTTGAATCCCATAATTTTATAGGGCATGATTCCTGAGGTCATGTGGTTTTGAATTACTATCTATATGTAATCCTTAACACCGCCGAATCGGTTATCTGCCGGATTATCGCCTGGGGGAAATGGAATGCGGTTTGAATAGAAGCATTAACACTACTGTCCCAACATTAGTTGAATAAATTCAACTGGTTAGCTATTTCAA
>CAZTNJ010000145.1:0-6624 GCA_964614835.1 uncultured Ignavibacteria bacterium
ATACATTCGGGTTCTATGAAATTAATCCAAAATTACGGGGAAAGTCCTGAAATATCATTTTGCTAAACATGCTCAATCAACGCCCTTTTTTAAAGCTAATATATTAACACCTTCCAACTATAGATAATATAGGCTATGATAGAATGTTGTCAATTTAATTAAAAAGGCGGAATCGCATAGATGCCGCCCTTAATAGATCTAATCAATCCGTTACAGTTCTTTATAAATCTCAATCGCTCGTTCGGCCGCCTTATCAACCAGCGCTTTTTCCATCTTGAGATCTTTGCGGCGCACGATTTCCACCACGCCCTCTTTCAATCCCTTCTCGCCAATCGCGATTCGCACTGGCATCCCAATCAAATCGGCGTCATTGAATTTTACGCCCGGCCGCTCTTCGCGGTCATCCAGTAGCACCGAATATCCGGCTTTTTCCAGTTTGCCCATAATATCGAACGCCACTTCTTTCTGGCGCAGCTCGCTCATGAATAGCGGTATCACATGGAAATCGTAGGGGGCAAGGCTTTTCGGCCAGATAATCCCTTTCTCATCGTGATAAGCTTCGATTGCCGCTTGAAGCGTCCTGGTTACGCCGATTCCATACGACCCCATGATAAACGGTTTCTCTTCGCCGTTCTCATCGATAAAGTGAGCCCCCAGCGAACCGGAGTATTTCGTGCCCAGCATGAACGTGTTGCCAACCTCGATTCCCCGCGAACTCACCAGATGACCTATACCGCAGCGAGGACAGACCTCGCCGGCCTCGGCGCATCTGATTTCGATATAATCATCCACCGAGAAATCATCAAGATTGACATTGATTATATGCGTGTCGTCTTTGTTCGCGCCGACAATAAAATTGGCCATCGATTTAACTTCGATATCAGCCACAATCGGTACGCCTTTCAAACCCACCGGCCCGGTGAATCCCACTTGCGCGCCGGTCAGCCGAACGATAGTGGCCGGATCGGCCATTTCCAGTTCGAGGCATTTCAAATAATTCTTCAACTTGATTTCATTTATCTGCCGGTCTCCGCGAATCAACGCCGCCACCGGTTTGCCATCCGCCAGATACATAAGCGTCTTTACCAATCTTTCGGCGGGCTTTTTCAAAAAGCCGGTGACTTCCTCGATAGTGCGCATATTCGGCGTGAACACCATCTCTTTTGGCTTTGGTTCTTCGTTGGATTTAGGTAGCGCCATCGGTATCGATACCGCTTTCTCGATATTGGCCGCGTAATCGCAGCGATCGCATGATAGAATCGTGCATTCGCCGCCATCGGTATTGACCAGCACCATGAACTCATGCGCGTTCGATCCGCCCATCGCGCCCACGTCCGATTCCACCATCTTGACATCGAAACCGCAACGTTTGAATATCTTGAAATAAGCATCGACCATTTTATTGTAGGCCACCCGAAGACCCGCTTCGTCGCGGTCGAACGAATAGGCGTCTTTCATGATAAATTCGCGCCCCCGCATCAAACCGAAACGCGGCCTGATTTCGTCTCTGAACTTGTCTTGAATCTGGTACAGATTCAAAGGCAACTGCCGGTAGCTGCGAACTTCCCCGCGCACTATCCAGGTGACGACCTCCTCGTGCGTGCCGCCCATCACCATATCGCGGCCGTGACGGTCTTTTAGGCGCATCTGCTCTTTGCCGACCGTATCCCAGCGGCCGGTTTTCTGCCACAACTCCGCCGGGTGAAGCACCGGCATGGTTATCTCAATCGCGCCGGATGCGTCCATTTCTTCCCTAATTATATTGGTAACCTTGTGTAATGCCCGTTGCATCAGCGGAAGATAATTATACACGCCGGCAGTCAGTTTGCGGATATAGCCAGCTCGTAATAACAGGCGGTGCGAAGCTATCTCCGCTTCAGCCGGGTCTTCTCGTAAAGTTGGGATAAATGTCTTAGTCCATAGCATAGATTTCAAGCTCCTGAAATATCAATCGTCAAATAGGCGGGGATATTTATGCCAAATCCTTATTTCCGTCTTTTCCTTTAGCGGCCAAAATCAAACTACCCCCGGGCCGACTTGAACGGCCGCACACGGCTCCGGAGGCCGCTGCTCTATCCAACTGAGCTACGGGGGCGTTTTTATCATATTTCAGCCTGATAAATATTATCGATTTTATAGGTGAAAGTCAAGCGGGAAGCTGGGATGAAGCGAAAGGGGCATACCCGTGTCTGGCCGTATAACCGATAAACAATTGCCTTTAACGAAAATACAATAGATATTTATTTTGATTTGGAACTACTCAACGCGCTGGTCTTACCGCGTGAGGGTGAAGCTTCGGTTTTTTGATCTCTATCCAATTCGTTTCTGATTGCCGCCGCCAGAACCTTCATCGAAAGCGGTTTCTTCAAAAATGCCCCCGCTCCCAGCGCTTCCGCTTCCTTGACTCTGTCGGTTTCCGCGAATCCGGAAATGATTAGAGCTTTCTGGTTGGGATTCAATTCTAAAGACTTTCGATAAGTTTCAGTGCCGTCCATACCGCCCGGCATAATCATATCGATAATAAGCAAGTCATATGAGTTCTTTTGCATCATTGTTACCGCGGTTTCACCACAATCGGCTGTTTCAATTTTATATCCCAACCGATTTAGCAGGTTGGTGTTCACGTTGCGCTGAAGTCTATCATCGTCAATAATAAGAATCGATTCCGATCCCCCCCTTATTTCATTCTGAATTGGCGCTTCGGCAACGTCTCTGGTAATAGGGAAGTAGAGATAGAAAGTCGTTCCTTTGCCGACTTTGCTCTCGAGATCGATATATCCGTGATGATCTTCCATCACAGCGTGCACTACGCTCAATCCTAGCCCGGAGCCCCGCTTTTTATCGGCGACTTTGGTTGTGAAAAACGCGTCGAATATTTTCGGAACTATATCTTCGGCGATTCCGCAACCGGTATCCGATATCGAGACCTTGCAGTATTCGCCCTGTGGGATGATGCCGGTAATGCCGGAGCGTCTATCCAGATAGTAGTTTTCCGTTTTGATTGTTAATCGCCCTTTTTCATGCATGGCATCCAGCGAGTTGCTGATTAAATTGGATATTATTCGAAGTATCTGGGCGGTTCCGCCTTTTATGTTCATCAAGTTTGGATCGAATTCGGTAATTATCTCGATTTCATTGGGAGATTGGTTTATCTGGTTTATGGCCGTATTGATTACCTCATTAAGATTGATAATATCCAAATTATAATGACCGCGGCGACTCAATGTTAATAACTGCTGATTGATATCGGCCATCGCTTTGGCTGCCGACTCAATATCGTTTA
Organism: uncultured Ignavibacteria bacterium; assembly: GCA_964614835.1. GTDB lineage: Bacteria > Zixibacteria > MSB-5A5 > UBA10806 > 4484-95 > JAAYTW01. Next base: position 3,284 of record CAZTNJ010000145.1, read on the forward strand.
TCATTCCCAAAACGAATCCGTCATCGGGGATGGCCGCTTTGATCAATTCTGGATAAGCTACCATCGGCGCCAGAAGGTTATTGAAATCGTGCGCCACCTGGCCGGCGATTTTGCCCGCCGCTTCCAGGCGTTGAGCGTATGATGCGAATTCACGTAATCTTTTTGATTCAGTAATGTCGATAATCGCCACAATTACGCCGGCAAGTTTTTTTTCGGTATCCAATTTTGGCGTTCCGGAGGCCAGAATCGTCTTCCTATTGCCTTTGACCGTTAATATTTCAATCTCGGTCTGACTGTTAACGCCTTTCGACCAGGATTTATGTATGCTTCGACCGATTTCAGAATCAGGTTCAACTAAAAAATCGCTGATGTTTTTACCTATTACCTGATCCATGGAATTTGCTTCATGGATATTAAGAAACGCCGGATTACAAAATATAATTTTGCCGTGTTCGTTTAACAGGGCTACGCCCTCCAATAATAATTCGAATAATTCCTGATATTTCAATTTTGATTCTATTAAGTCGTTCTGAGCCCGCTTCATTTCGGTTAAATCAATAAAAGTCGCAAGAATAAATTGTTCATTATTAAGCATTAAAATATCTGCTGAATATTGGGTAATTTTCGTGGAACCATCTTTCGCCCGGAATTGCACTTCCCAGTTATGAACCGGTTGCCCCGATTTTAGCGCTGCTACCACCCGATTGCGATCTTCGATATTTATCCACACATTTAAATCTGTAGTAGTCTTTCCAATCACTTCGTCAATGTCATATCCAAGTAATGTTGTAATGCTGTTATTGCATTCTACAATACGCCCATCTTTCAGGCGAGTAATCGCCAGCGCCGCCGGATTTGCTTTAAACGCTTTAGCAAATTTCTCCTCCGATAAACGTAAAGCTTGTTCGGCCCGTTTGCGTTCGGTAATATCAATAAGGGAAGTTATCGTTTCTCCGCTTTCGGGAATCTTATCAACAGTCAGGAAGATATCACGAATGTCTCCCGACTTTGTGATTAACCTGAATTCATACTGGCGAAGGGCGGCTTTTCTATCGCGCTCTCTTAATTGGTGCTGCTCCAGCATCCGAGAGAGGTCTTCCGGGACAATAAATTCTGTCCAGCTTTTTATATTTTCGACCTCATCCCTTGAATAGCCAGTGAGTCTCTCGAATTCTGAATTCACCATCACGATTATTCTTTTTTCGTTTATTAATGCCGTGCCAGCGCCGATATTTTCGAAAGTATTGCGATATCGTTCTTTGCTTTGCTGTAATATCCTTTCAGTCGCTCGTCGCTGACAGATATCTTTAATAATGACTAAAATCGCCGATGGTATGTTATTTGCGTTCTTAACAACGCCGGATGACAATTCTGCTGCGAACTGACTGCCGTCTTTTTTAAGTAATTTAAATTCTATGTTGTGAAGCACTCCATTTATGACTGTTTGTTTGATATTTTCTGTAGCCTTATTATGCTCATCCGGATGTATATAATCGAAAATTGATATTCCTTTGAGATTTGCATTCTCGGGAAAGCCAAACAATTTCAAAGCCGCGGAATTACAGTCTAATAAGATTCCATCAAGGCTTATCAGCGTAATTGGGTCCGGGGCTGAGGTAAAAACGCTTCTTATTAGCGCCTCGCCTTCCGCCAGCGCAGATTCGGTTTTCAATCTTGCCAGCGCGCCGCCAATTAGTACCGCTATAGTTTCCAGTACTACGCGGACTTTAGCGGGAATCGATTTGATCGAGTGCGAAGCTATATTCAAGCAACCTATTATTTCATTGTTATATTTTATGGGAATTATCCCTAAGGCCAATAGCCTTTCTTTAGATAAATTAGGAATAAGATCTTTGGCCAAATCTTTATAATTTATGTAAATGGGATTGCCCATCATTACCAATGTGGTATTAGGCGAATTTGCATCGAAATGGGAAACGTGCTCGATGAAAGCATCTGATATTCCTTCATGATACACTAAATCAAGCGCCCCCGATTTGCTATCTTTAAGATAAATGCCGCCACAATCAAGTCCGGATGACCTAATTGCCGCTTCCAAGCAAAGTCGAAGGCCCGATTGTAAATCGCGGATAGCGCTTAAAGATATTACAAGATCCCGTTGGATATCGATCAATGTCTCTTCGGTGACCACGCGACCAGATTTATGTTCGGATTCAGATTTGCCTATCATTTTAACTATTGCGCTGATATTAATATTGTCTATGCCCTTCCAAGGCTGCAAGTTAATCTTGCCCCTTGTATTTTATTGTCGGCATCCATCTTATAATGTTGAATTTATAAAGCCATACTGTGAAGAATAATAGACACCCCGCTCCAAACAAATATGCACCAACCGGGTTGGCCAATTTGTGAATTATTAAATCGTATCGCAATCAGAAGACTTGCCTATTTAATTAATTATTAGTAAAATATCGCGGCGCGAAACTAATAGCGTTTCCTTTGGTGTTATAGTTGACAATAAAAGGTTATTTTAAGAAAGGTGTAAGAATGAGATTAGGCGATATCGAAATATCTCCAGTGGTTGAAAACAAGTTTAAACTTGATGGGGGCTCCATGTTTGGAGTAATTCCAAAATCGCTCTGGAGCAAAATGTGTCCTTCCGATAGTAATAATCTTGTCGAGATGGATATTAACCCGATGATTGTCAAGGCTGGAAATGAAATTCTCGTTCTCGATACGGGATTCGGCGATACCTTGAATGAACGCCAGATCAAGATGTATGGCCTTACCCAAACCAGCCAGTGGGATAAGGTCCTGGCCGATAAATCGGTAAAACCAGAACAAGTTACCGGTGTTATTCTTACTCATGCCCATGCTGACCACGCCATGGGGGCGCTCAAATCCGGCGGAGATGGCTCTTTAGCACTGCGCTTTCCTAATGCCAAGTATTATGTGCAAAAACGCGAGTGGCAGGATGCCATGAATCCAAATGAACGAACTGCCGCCACATATTTGGTCGATAAATTGCGATTAATCGAAGATTCGGGTAAATTGATCTTGCTTGAGGGCGATGAGGAGCTGTTTCGCGGTATCTCAGTCAAGGTGATTGGCGGACATACCCCCGGGATGCAGGCGATCTTTATTGATGGCGGCGGACAAAGGGTTATCTATCCGGGCGATTTGATGCCAATGGCGGCCCACATTAAAATTCCGTATGTGGCCGCGGTCGATCTCGACCCGATAACAACCATGAATCAAAAACGCTGGCTTCATGAGAAAATGCTCAAAGAAGACTGGATAATCGCGTTCGACCATGATATCGAATTTAAATTGGCCAGATTCAAACAGGATGAAAATGGCAAAGTTATCCCTGTTCATTT
>CAZTNJ010000146.1:0-4725 GCA_964614835.1 uncultured Ignavibacteria bacterium
CTTTCTGAAACGCCTTCTTGATACCGGTAATAATCTAAATCGCCCAGAATTTGTAGATTATCCAGTGGAATCGATGCATCAACTCAACGCCCAACAGGATTAAGGCAATTCTCATAATCAGCGCGCCGATGATTCCCCAAAATAGAATTTTATGCTGGTACTTTGGATCGATATTGAAATAACCGAATATCAAGGCAAATACGAAAATGTTATCAACGCTTAACGATTTTTCGATTAAATATCCGGTTAGGAATTCCAGGGCGGAAACTTTGCCCATAAAGAAATAAATGCCCAGATTGAAAAGAAGGGCCAGGGAAATCCAGACGGCGCTCCAGATAAGGCTTTCTTTTATATTCACTCTATGAGTTTTGCGATGGAATACTCCCAGATCGAGCGCCAGCATGGCGAATATTATGATATGGAAACCGATCCAGAAAGTGGTCATATTCATAATTTGTGGATTATAATATATCGGCCTGGAGTTTTCCAGAAATGTTTTTAAATGCGGATAAATTTAGCAAGGAATCCCTTGACTTGATGACGATATGCCGCCATATTCTCGCTTGAATAAATGATAATGACTCTAAAAAAGGACAAATAAATGAACGGCTTACGTAACAGTTTAGTAGTGACAAAACCAATCATCTCGGCTTTCTGGTCGGTGAAATCCCTCTTATTTCAATTCACGATGATTATCGCGGCGGCGCTTTTGCCCGCTCTGGCGCATACGTTAGGAGCCCCGGTAAGGGTGCTTCTGCCGATGCACTGGCCGGTGTTGCTTGCCGGATTAGTATATGGCTGGCGCGCTGGAGCGCTGGTAGGATTGGCGGCGCCGGTTGTCGCATTCGCGTTTTCGGGTTATCCGTTGCCCCCGATGCTTGCCCCGATGACCCTGGAGTTGGCAACCTATGGATTGGTGGCAGGATTCCTCTGCGAACGATTAAGATACAATAGGTTTGTGTCGCTGGCAATAGCGCTGGTGGCTGGAAGGCTGGTATTTGTCGGCGCCGTTTTGGCGTTGGGTTCGGTGATATTCAACAGCCAGTATATTATGGCGGCGATGGTGCCGGGATTAATGGCGGCGGGATTACAAATCGCGACAGTGCCTGTTATAGCATCGTGGTGGGTGAAAAAGGCCGGAGAATAGAATCCGAAAAAATGAAAAATTGAAAAGGCGTCCCAACGATGGGGCGCCTTTTTTGTATCTTACCTGAATCGCTAAAGGGTAAAGGTCTGAGGTTTTTTTGTGGGAGCAAGGCATGCCTTGTCCCCACGTGGGATTTATCAAATCAATGAGCAAAATATCAAACTACGCCGCTATATGTCGCGATTCCAATACAGCTTTTCTCAATAGCCAGATAATCACTCCGACTGTGGCCACGAACAACAGCAGAAATAATATCAGCGGGCTCCACTGGGTATTCACCTGTTCGGTGGCGACATCGTAGTACACGCCGATTTCGATATTCTGCACAATTTGACGGCTGATCGCGTTGAGCGCAACCAACACGAATTGCAGTAAGCCGATTATCAAGGCCCACGATCGCGACACCTCTCCCCTGAATTTTAGCAATATCGCCAGCCAGACCGCGCCCGGGATTATGGCGGTGAGTCCCGTGAGTGCGACTATTGGCGAAGCGAACATGGCGGTTCGCACTTGGGTTGACCAGGCGCCGAACACATACCAGGAGCCGGTCAGCGCGAACCAGATCATGCCGATAGTATAAATCTTGAACGCGAATCCGGGCACCCAGCGGCGGTAATCTGCGCTTTCTTTGCGGGCGAAATAAGCCGAATCGAAAACGATATAAGCGGCGGTGGTCATCAAAGCGATACCGAACATCATGAGGTAACGGGGCCAGAGACTGGGATCGCCGGTGTTGAGCGCCGTGCCCAGCGGGGCTCCGGCGATGCTGGTCGATTGCCAGATTTGCGGCCAGGCTCCGATATTAGCCATCAGGGAAAAACCGTTGCTGAACAGAAATCCTATCAGAATAAACAGGAAACTGGAAATCCAGCCAGCGGCGATTTGCGAACGCTTGAGATTATTGGGGTCTTTTTTGATTCCGGCGGCATAATAATATACGCCGTAATAAGCGAATGTCAAAAGCGCGATAATAGATAGCCAGAACCAGCCCATCAGGATTGTGGCCGGATAGAACGCTTTATAATAGGCGACTTGAACAAACAGCAAAGGCACAATCCCGAAATTGATGCCAAGCGCGATAACTATAGGTATCTGTTTCATCAGACGATTGGATAAGGTGCGGCCATGGTCGGCGGCTTTCAAGCGAAGCATCATCGCAATCAAAATTCCGGCAAACCAGATATTCATGGGTATCATGTGCAAAACGAAACCGATTACTTTAAACAGCACCAAAAACCAGTAGGCTGCCGGATAGCCAAGTTGACTGGAAGGACCAATAAGCGTTGCGGGATCCATATCTGATCACCTACCTTTCTATTCCGTAATTCATACCACGAGGATGAGCAGGAGCGATGCTTGCCAGATACCTGCCAAGCAGTTCGGCTTCCTGAGGTGTTCCGCAGAATGGGGGCATGAAGAAATGTGATTTTTCGGGATGTTCGACCACCAGTTTGATCATTTCGGGAGTCCAACCGCGAATCATGTGCCCCACCGGCGAAAATCCGTTTTCGGCGCTATGGCAATCGTTGCAATGATACTGGAAGATTACCTTGCCGATTTTTCGTTGATCCGATTCGGGTAACGCAAGAAGCTTGTCTTCATCGATTGTTTCGCCATTGACGGCCTGCGGATAATTTTGCGCCATCCAGGCAAAAGTCCAGCGGCCGCCTTCGAGATAGCCGATTTGTTTCAACCCGGGGATTTCATCTGGAAGCACCTGATTGCTCATCACGACATTGTATGAGATGTAAGGCTTACGGACAGCTTCGCGGATATATTCGCCGGTTGTAACGGCGGCCAAACCACAGGCGAAAAACAGAATCGCGAATCCCGGAGATAACCATCCGGGGTTGCGATACGGCCCGAGATACATCATGATAAAAACGCCGAGCGTGAGTACGAATATCAACACCATCAGCACGTTGAGAACGCTGGCCGCGGCAAGGGCGAATTTGGCTGATTCGGGCAAAGCAAGATACCACCAGATACCGCCAATTACGATAAATATCGCGCCCCAAAGCGTGGGGCGAGCGGAACGTTGTTCAATCAGGTTTTTCAGTTCGGGGTCTTTGACTTTAAAAGAAGCGTGCAGGTAGACGTATAGCGATGTTAACAAAAACGCGCCGCCGGTGCGAGCCAACACCTGCGGGATAAACTGCGGATTGAAAAAACCTGCCCAGAAATTATGATTTTGCTGCCAGGTTCCGGGGTTGAGCATGAATCCGGTGATACCGGTAATAATCACGAGACTCATCCAGGCGGAGAAAGCGTAAATATCGGCGGTAAGCTGATGCGTTTTCTGGGTCAATTTCCCCCAGAAATAGAAGAACATGAACGCGGCAACGATTTCCAGAAGGAAGAAACAGTACTCCATCGCCCAGCCAAATACGAACGCGTGGATTAAAACTTCAGTGGCCAACGGCGAAGCCAGCCCGATTATCCACCAGATACCGACACCGGTAATAGCGCCGTATACGACTGTCACCAGAATAAAAAACCAGGCGTGGTCTTTAAGATAAGCCAGATACGATTTGTTCTTGGTTTTATAGGCGTGCCGAGTTTCCGCCGCCAGAAATATCCCGCCGCCGACCGCGTAATGCGATACTATTACATGTAGCACCGCGATAATGGCGATAAGCATCGGGGCGGTTAAAAACGGCACATGCCACCAGGGATAGTGCATAGGCATGGCTCCTTTCTATTATCTAACAGTTAATTTCATGTATCGTGCCAAAAAATATCGCTACGATCCAACTACTTAAAACCTCATCTTCTATATTTACCTAAGGTAATTTACTAGCAAAAACCCGAAGCTGTAAAGGTTAATTTCTAATTAGGTTCTATAAATGGTGATTGTCCGGCATCGATAAAATCATGAAAAATTTTGCTTGCCAAAAAAAGAATAATCCGTTTATTGCAAGTCTGAATACGTGATGGAGAGGTTCCCGAGCGGTCAAAGGGAGCAGACTGTAAATCTGCCGGCTCAGCCTTCGGAGGTTCGAATCCTCCCCTCTCCAGAGAATAAGCGGCCCCGAAAGGGGCGTTTTGTTTTAAGACGGATCGGTTTCGGGAATCATAGTTCCCGAAACACGAAGAGGAAATACCATGGCGACAATTTTTATTATCCACTCCAAAGGGCATGTCGATAAAGCGATGAAGCTGGCGGCCGACTTGGAATCGCAGGGGCATACGGTTTATGTGCCGTTGCGCGACACCGACCAGAACGGTACAATCGACCAGATTTGCGAAAGCAACAAAAAGGCTATGATGGGATGCGACGAGGTACGGGTAATCTGGGATGGCACTTCGCATGGGGTGATTTTCGACGTAGGAATGGCATTCGCTTTGGGGAAAAAGATAAAGACCGAATATGTGAACGAAAAATCGATAAAGGATTTGATAAAGGGGCTGGGGACAAAATGATTTGTAGGTCAAGACCCCCGTGGTCTTGACGTATTTTATCCTATTTTGGTAGGTATTTCAAGGCGATTCGCATTATGGCGGGTCGTTTTTTATTTATGGGGAACCTCACCCCCGGCCCCTCTCCCGCGCGGGAGAGGGGTGCCGATAGGCGGGGT
>CAZTNJ010000146.1:4735-6623 GCA_964614835.1 uncultured Ignavibacteria bacterium
TTTCGACTGGTTGTATTCGTAAGTCATGCCTTACCCCTGCGCGGGATAAATTGCAGAATTATCTTGCTTAAGCGGCCAGCTTGGTCTATCATATAGCAAAAAATAGAGGTGACCATGTTTTGTCCCAAATACCGTTACGAATATATCCCCGGAGTTTACAAGTGCCATGAGTGCGAAGTTGATCTGGTGGATGGGCCTCCGGAGGGCACGAAAGATGAAGATGGATTAGTTGCGATATATGTACCGGGGAAATTTGGAGATTCTACGCTGGTGAAAGCGATTTTTGAGCAAGAAGGGATCGAGTATTTCGTGTTCGGTCAATCTTATAGCGGCCATCGCCCACTAATTCAAGTGAAACGCGAGGATGCCGAACGAGCGCGGCAGTTGCTGATAGATATCGCCAATTCGCGGGCGGATGAGGCGGATGGGGAGGGGACAAAGGAGTAGTCATAGGCTTCGGGAATCGTAGTTCCCGAAGCACAAGGAAAGATGTTGGAGAAATAGATAATGCCTCAGGGTTAAAAGCTACAGTTTAATCTACTGGCTTAACCTGCAATTAAATAATAAGAGGAATATTTTATGCTCAAAGAAATAATTATTATTGTTATTACTTTAAGCACCTTGGGTGTAGCGATATGGACATTGATTGAAACCAGGAAAACAAGGAAGATCAATAAACATCAATTAGATCAATCTATTGAACCTATTTTAGACTTATTTGTTACTGCTCCAAACAGCAATCCGATAGGCTTAACGTGCCAAAATAGCGGACCAATGATAAATAATGCTCAATTTTGTTTAGACAATTCCCATTGTGAAACAATATATTTTATATACGATGAACAACATAAAATATCGCAAGCATTCATACACCTTCAGAGGTTGTTAATTCCCCAAAACGAAAAGAGCATCGTATTAACAATAAAATATGAAAATAAAATAGGAAATACTAAGAGCCAGCGATTTATATTCAAAATTCAGGAAAATAAGATCATTAGAATAAATGAATAACACAGGTTTTGATTTTTAAAATGAGTATTCATTTATTAAATGATTGCGAAATGCTTATACCAGTTGTAATTTGTGATGCGAATAATAAACAGAAAGTTGAACAATGATTTATTTTATTTTAATTGTACTTATCTTGCTTGTGATAATAGTAAGTTATATAAAATGGAGCAGTAGGCCCGAAACATTTGCCCGTACTTTGACATTCCCAATGTTAGTAGCTTACCATCTTGAGAAAAAAACAAATCCGGGTGCGACGGCTGAACAATTGGGAATGGCGATGATAGAAACAAGATTATATAATCCAACGGGTTCAAGAGGATTAACCAAAGAAGAAGCTATACTTATCATACAGGAATCCACAAATATCGCTGATATAATCTCTTCAATATGTATAAGAGATTTGATATATTTGGGTGGGCAAGATAGAATTTACCCGGCAGTAACAGAAATTTTAAGATATCTAATGAAAAAGGGTTTCGTAGAAGAAGTAAAATCATCTAATGTTTTTAAAGAATTTATGTCTTGAAATTGGCCGGGTGCCCCATCCGCTCTGCGGTGGGGTCGTAACGACTAAGGGAATCAATTGATTTCAAGACCATTATTATCTTGCCCTACAATTTCACAAAGGCGACATTCGCGAATGTCGCCTTTACATGGGCACAAATCCATCATTTCCCTCTCTCCCCTTTTCCTTTGACAAGAATCAGCCAAAAACCTATACTTGCGCCATTCGTGCCCACCAGTTGTCCTCAACCGGCGGGAGTACGATAATCGGCAGATGTGGACATCTGCCGGACACGGGTTTGTCGGGTTTCTCCCCTACGGGTCGGAACCCGACCTACGGGGATTTTGATCTGAAAAATCCGGGCGCGACATG
>CAZTNJ010000147.1:0-1980 GCA_964614835.1 uncultured Ignavibacteria bacterium
ATATCGGCCTTACGCCCAATCTATCCCGAACGATAAAGAGAGACTGCTCTTTCTTATTATAGATAGCGAAAGCGAATTGCCCATTAAACATTTTCACGCATTCTTTGCCCCATTGTTCGAACGCATGAACGATTACTTCGGTATCCGAATGAGTCCGGAATTTATGTCCAAGTTTTTCAAGTTCGGGCCTCAACTCGATATAATTATAGATTTCGCCGTTAAAAACTATCCAGAGATTGCCGTCTTCGTTGCTTAACGGCTGTTGGCCGGTTGATAAATCGATAATAGATAATCGCGCCTGCCCAAGCGCGCACTTGGGATCAAGATACGCTCCGAATTCATCCGGTCCGCGATGAATCAGGATTCCCACCATCCGCCGTAATAATTCATCATCCGGCCTGCTTGTGCCGTTTAACTGAAAATACCCGGTAATTCCGCACATATTGTCATCTTTCTTTTAGTATTTCTTGCTCACTGTCCGATATATCATTATCGGCCATAATTCGAAACATCTCAGTTCCACCCCGCCTCTTATCGAGATTTAGCGATAATAACATACTTTAACGACGATTTCCATAAAAATGATTCCGCCAAATCTTCATAGTTGGCATGGGCCATTATTAATAACAAATAATCCGAACAGAAATCGATTGAAAATAGTTTAAGTGACATATAAAATACTGATAAGTAAACTTAGAAAGGAAATAAAATGAAAAAACAAGCGCTTATTGTGCTTGCCTTACTGGCAACGTTATCATCAATCGCCCCTGCCCAGATTCCGGAATCGCTCCCGCAAGCCGAGACTCTGGCCGCGCAACAAGGGAAACTAATTCTTGCCGATTTCTTTACTGTTTGGTGAAGCTACTGCAAAAAATTTGCTCGTGAAGCAAAAGCGGATTCAGAATTAATCTCGGCCCTTGATAAAGTTGTATTTTTCCCTATCGACGCCGAAAAAGGAGATGGGGTCGCGCTGGCCAAGCAATACAGAGTCAAAGGCTACCCTACTTATATCCTGCTCAACAGTTCCGGGAGCGTTGTCGATTATTGGGTCGGTTATGAAAAGAATTATTTCCTGAAAACATTTAACGAAGCTCTCTCTGACACTTCGGCCATCGAAACTAAAACCACCCGTTTTGAAGCAACTCCCAATGTTAAAGATGCTGTAAGCCTTGCCAACTACAGTTCCGCCAGCGGCGAATACAAAGCCGCTGTAGACTATTATACTGTTGCCCAAAATATAAAATCGGATGCTCTAAAGGATTTCACTTTCGAAATTTTTGAAAATACGGCCAAGGGTTACGGAAAAAACATCTATACGCTGGATGATGTCATAAAAGCAGCTGACGCCGTCCTGGCCAGTAATGATAAAACGCCCTACGATGTTATAGAGACAGCTCATATGATGCTTGAAATCGACAAACGGGACGGCAATGTCGATATGGCCAAAACCTATCTGGAAGCCGCCTTGGATATTTCCAAAAACACATCAGATCAAGACCTGAAAAACGCGCGCAATGAAATAATGGTCGATTATTACCTGTATGCTAAAAACGATACCGGGGCCGCTGTTTCTCAAAAGAAGGTTAACATGCCCAAAGGTTGGAAGAAAAATGCGGGCGATCTTAATGAATTTGCCTGGTGGTGCTTCGAAAACAAAATTAACCTTAAAGAAGCCGAATCATTCGCCCGACAGGCCGTTAAGCTGGCCGAACCCGGCGAAGCCAAAGCTATGATACTCGATACGGCCGCCGAAATTTGTTTCGCGCGCGGAAATAAAACCGATGCTTTAAAATTCGCAAAAATGGCAGTCGATCAAGCGCCTAATAATAAATACTACCCCAAGCAGGTCCAAAAATTCGAAGGCGCTCAACCGGAAAAATAGTCGATTCGATTAAATAATAACGCCCCATTTCGCCTGAAATAGGGCGTTTTTTATTTGATTTGTGGATTAATACCTAATCTTTTGGCGAATCGGGTTCC
>CAZTNJ010000147.1:1990-6614 GCA_964614835.1 uncultured Ignavibacteria bacterium
CGAAAACGCCTGTGAGGTGTTCAAAGGGATTGTTAATCGATCGAGCTTTTCTATTGGAAGGTCGCCAATTAATAAAACCATATCGCCGCCTCCCGCTCCGGTTGGCTTAGCCCTTCCCCCATACTGACGAGCCCAAGTATCCAATTCATCGTGAACGGGCAATCGGAATGATATTTCGGCCAGCTTGGCGCACTCATCCATGATTTCATTAAACTCATCCAGTACTTTGTAGAATTCGACATTTGCGGCAATAAACCAGGTATTGGCCAGCCGATCGCTTATCGAAATCAAGTCGGTCAGTAATTTTTTAGATTTTTCATCTTTACCTGACGCCCAGGCTGTAAATTTCGTGATCAACTGACGGGTGTTGGATGATTGTCCAGTCCAAACCAGGGTCAACGGGACACTATATATAATTTTACTTCTATCAAAAATTTCGTACGACGGCTTCCCCTTAGCCAACCGATATCGTAACGGCTGCGCATAGGTACAACAGGCCACATCCGCGCCGCTTCCTAATCCCTGCTGGGCCTGCGAATGGATTTTGTAAGCATGCTTGAAAACCTCTCGCTTATTGTCGCTCCACGGTCGTCCGGCTTTCTCGAAACGAAAAGCTATAATCGAGGTGGCTTCCGCCGCCGATAAACCCAATCCTAATTTAACCGGTAAGGCCGAACCGTTATTGGTTAAGAAATCACTGGCATCTATTACAACATGAGAACGCCCGTGTTTCTTTTCATATTCGGCGATTTCGGGGATTGGATGTCGTAATGCTAATTGTATTACTGGCGTGTATGGTCTATCGGGCACGATATCGATTTCCGAAATTTTTAAATAACGCGGCACGGGCATCATAACCGCCGTTCCGCCAAAAAGCACCGCGAATTCCCCCGACAACATCGCTTTGCCCGGTATCTTCATCGTCAATTCCATCAAACCACCTCCGCGCCGCCAGCGGGAAAGCTAACAACCACATCTTTCACGCCGGCGATTCTTTTAACGCGACGGGCAATTTGCAATAAATCTGCCTTTTTGCCAAGTAAAATTACGTTGGGACCGGCATCGATTGTAAAATAAGTCTCCAGCCCTAATTTTCTCCAGTAAGGTACTCTTGTAATTATTTCAACAGTTGCTGGATGCCAGTAGACTAATGGCGGCCGGGCTCCCAGCATACACGCGTGCATTGCCAGCGCGTTCGCCTCCGCGATTTTGCCGATTTCGGCCAAATTTCCCCGGCCGATTGCCCTCAACATCATCCGATAATCTGTTTTGGCTTGCCTCAACCAGTCTGGATAATATGGGCTGGTTTTAGCTGTGTGTTCCATTCCTGAACGCGAGCCTATTTTTTTATGCCGAGATTCAACAATAACTATAACCATCCCCCACGGAATCTTCTCCGCCGGTAAGATCAATTTGGCCGCCGGATTTTTTCCGTCAGGCAACGATGCTAATCCTCCGACAACCGACCTGGCGGCCGAACCGCTCCCGATTCTGGCCAAACGCGATAGTTCGGCTATATCGATTGGCGATTCGGCAATCGCCCCCAATGCCTTGACCAATGCGGCGTATCCCGATGCGCTCGATGCTAAACCCGAACCGGTCGGAAAATTATTGCGGGATTCGATTAAAAAATGTCCCTTGATAAGCTTTCGTTTTCGCCAAAAATCGAGAAATTCGGTTAACCGCTCTGATGTCGCCGTATCTGCGGATTTTCCATTAAGAACAATTTTATCTTGGAAAGATTCGATTTTGGAGATGGTTGTTTCCGTTTTTAACGCCGAAAGCGCCAGGGATATCGAAGGAGTTGCCGGTGAATTAAGTTTTGTTGGGAGTTTTCCCCAATATTTCACCAGGGCTATGTTAGCGAAGGCGCGGGCCGTTACCCGGTTCTTCACGAATTAGCCCTCACGGTAAATGGGATAACCGATGCGAATTCCTCGCCCAACTGGTTCACCAGTTCATATTGCGTATCCGGTTTCACTAACGCGATCACGGCCCCACCTCCGCCCGAACCAGTCAGCTTTGCCCCTAAAACGCCACGATCCAAAAGTAGTCCCACGGCATTATCAAGAGCCGGGGTCGACACTCCCAGCTTCGCTAATAATTCGTGATTTTTAAACATCAAACGGCCAAGCTCGGGAATATCGCCAATACCGAGAGCGATTCCGGCATCTACGGTTATATTACCGATTTCCTCAAGAACTTTATTGGCGGCATCCGGATATCTATTGCGAAAATCCCTTACCCTCTGCACCAACTCGATAGTCGCCGCACCCGGTTCGACCAGACAGATTAACCCCGTTAAAGTCGTTTGGGTTCTGATAGGTAGAATCTCTCTTGGCGGCCCTTTTCTGAACCACAGGACACAATTGGCCAAGACAGTCGCGGCATCCATACCGCTGGGCGTTCCATGAAAAATCGACTCGAGCCGTTGAACATCGGCAAAGAGCTTGCGATCAAGCCGCTGATGTGAACTAATATTTTTGTATTGTCTTAAAGCCGAACATAACGCGACCGAAAACGCCGCTGATGACCCCAATCCCATTCCCGGAACCAAATCGGATTCGACCTGAATTGCTATCGGTTCGTTCTCCAATCCGTACATTGACAGAGCAAGCTCAACGGCTTTTGAAAATGTCTGAACATCCTGTTCGGAGCTTGGAATTGGAAAAACCTGTTTGTATTCCGGCGATACAAAACGCGGACCATCTGGATCCCGGCTGATTCGCAGTGTCATCCCGATGTCGATTGTGGTGGTAATCCCCGGATAATTATACACGGTTGCGTGTTCGCCGAATAAAATAATCTTCCCCGGCGCGAATACCTCCACCGGCAAGTCATCGCGCTTTTCTTTCGGCCTCGGCCGTTTTTGCATCCGGCGATATATCTCCTCCGCGACAGTGGTTTTAACTTCGCCACAGTTTATCATTTCTTGCGCCACCGTTTCAACCTCATCGGCTGGTACGCCTACGCTTATTGCCACGCTTCGCGCGTGAAGCGCCATGTGCCCTTTCTGAATTCCAACTGTACTTAACGCATGACAGGCCGCGAAATTTTGCGCCAACCCGACAGATGCTAACACGCCGGCTAATTCGATTGAGTTTCTTATCCCGCTTATTTGGCGAAGTGTTTTTACGCCGGGATGCGAATTCGTGAGGCCGCCGATCCAGCCCACTTGAAGCGGAAGCTCTATCTCCCCATGTAATTTCTGCTCGATTATCGAAAATTTAGTCAAGCTTCTATATTGCCCGCTTCTAGCCGCGTATGCATGTCCACCAGCCTCAATTGCCCGCCAATCTTGTCCCAGCGCCAATCCCGCCGCGCAGATGCCGTTGAATATCCCTTTATTGTGCGTGGTTGCTCGATATGGATCGGCCCAGGCAAATTGACTGGCTTCGACAATCCGCATGGCCGCGACATCTCCCGACATTTCCTTGCTGCCCAAATACTCAAATGGCAACGAAAATTCCGCTCGCGCCAGACGGCGATCCGCCAGATTTGATAATATCCGCAGGTTCACTCGCCCGCCCGTTATAGATTGAATTAAAGGCCCTGCCGCCTCGCAGGCCGAATTGATAGCATTCGCGCCCATAGCATCGCGCACGTCGTATAGCAGATGAACGATTAGCATCGGCCCGATATCCTCGCTATCAATTATGCGGGTTTCGATATCGAACACTCCGCCGCCGCGCGCTACCATTCGCGGACTGGCCAAGTTGGCCTGCGTTAATATTTCCTCTTTATGCTCCCGAAGTTTTTCTACCGCTTGATTGATATCCCCGAGATCTAAAACCTGGATTTGCCCAATCATTATTGGCTTATCGACTTTGGTTTTAAATCCGCCGCCGGCCCGGATAATCAAAGCCGCTTTTGATGCGGCCGCTATAATCGAAGCCTCTTCGATTGCCATCGGTACGATATAATCTCGCCCATCTATCAGGAAATTCAAACCCAGCCCCAGCGGTAGCGCCAGTACGCCAATCGCATTCTCCACCAAGTTGACCGCGTGCTCTATGCGGAGAGCGTTTCCATTGCGCAATTCCGACACTTGCTGATCTGAAAGGCTAAAATTCCGCGCCAAAAACGCCAATCTCTGTTCAACTGGTAACCGATAGAACCCGGGAATTCGCGATGATTTATTTTCGGACTTCGCTAATTTATCCTGGCCCGTTGCCCGACCCTGTCGCATTTTCATTGTTTACCCTCTATCAGCCAATTATAATCTGATAACCATTGGCGCAATTCACCTGTGTATACTTTTGTAACCCGCTTAAGGTCAGAAAAATCTTTAGCCCCCGTCAGCAACATCGCGGTTTTTAATTCATTAACGATGATCTCGATAAACTCATTTGCCCCATCCTTGCCTTTCTGCATAAAAGCAAGCAGAATCGGGCGCGCAAAAGCCCCCATATCGGCTCCTACCGTAATAGCTTTGGCAATATCCAACCCGGTGTAAACCCCGCCGGATGCTATTACTTTACAGGCTTTTCCCATGACGCGGTTGGCGGCGATTATGCTAAATGCCGAGGGTATTCCCCAGTCGGCAAATGTTAAGGCTGTCCGGCGAAGCACTCTGGCGGGAGCTCTATACATCTCAACCTTCGTCCAGGATGTTCCCCCTGCT
>CAZTNJ010000148.1:0-6518 GCA_964614835.1 uncultured Ignavibacteria bacterium
TATCATCTATCCACTTACAGCAACCCCAAAAAGAAACGTTGGGACAGTAGTGATTATTTAATTGATTTTATATATTCGGAAATTCCATCAGCAAACAATCGCGGCGCTATCCCGAATTCTTTAAAATAAGTATTATCGTCAGTAGTGCTTTCGGCTAATAGCATCGATATCTGGTCGGCTGTCACAGGAAAAAAGTTGAGCTTGCCGAAATATTTAGCCATGCTCCGCATCAAACCCAGCGGCATATGAATCTTCTTCACGTTATTTTTTCCCATCGCCTTGCCGATTAAATCAAGCATCTTATCGAATGGGATTTTCTCCGGGCCGCCGATTTCATAAGTCTTGCCGATAGTCTGCGGTATCTCCAGGCAGCGCGCGAAACCTTCGGCGACATCCTCGACCCACACCGGCTGCATCCGATATTGCCCACTACCGATAACCGGTACGAACGGCGCTTTCTTTATCATCGAGGCGAACATATTGACAAACGAATCGTTTGGGCCATAGACAATCGATGGCCGGAAAATCGTCCAATCGAGGTCGGGCGTATTTTTAAGCGACTTCTCGCCCGCTTCCTTGCTTTGGAAATAGCCGGTTGCTATTCCTCGTTCAGTTCCCAATGCCGACATCTGCTCGAACCGCCGGATACCGGCCTCACGCGCCGCTTTGGATAGAAGCTGTGTTACCGTATGATGAGCGAAATCGAACGTGTTATCTTTGGTTTCGCGGATTATCCCGACAAGGTTGATTATCGCCTCGCCTCCATCAAGGGTTTTGGCGATTTGGCCGGGGCTGTCGTAATAGATATAGCGGGTTTCGGTGTTGGAAAACTTCAGGATTTTCAACACCGAGCCGGGCCGCACCAGAGCGATTACATGATGACCTCTATCGATAAGTTTTCGTAAAACGACCTTACCGATAAATCCAGTGCTGCCGGCGACAACGACATTCATGCCGAACCCCTAAAGTTAGTGATTTCGAAATCTGTGCCCCGCGATAAATCCAATGATCTATCGTCTATGAACTCATCGATTCCAAGAACTTGGCGTTGGTTTTCACTTTGAGAATTCGATCGAGCAGGAATTCCATGGCGTCCACCGGGCTCATCTCGTTGAGAAACTTACGCAGAATCCAAACGCGGTTGAGTTCTTCGGCAGTCAGCAGCAATTCCTCTTTGCGGGTGCCGGAACGATTGATATCAATCGATGGGAATATGCGGCGGTCGGACAACCTGCGGTCGAGCACGATTTCCATATTGCCGGTGCCTTTGAATTCCTCGAAAATGACATCATCCATACGCGAACCGGTCTCGATTAGCGCAGTGGCAATAATTGTCAGCGAACCACCCTCTTCAATATTGCGGGCCGCTCCGAAAAACCGTTTCGGTTTCTGAAGCGCGTTCGAATCGACGCCGCCGGATAAAATCTTGCCGGAATGAGGCACGACCGAGTTATAAGCGCGCGCCAGGCGAGTGATTGAATCCAGAAGAATACAGACATCCTTTTTATGTTCAACCAAGCGTTTCGCCTTTTCGATTACCATTTCGGCCACGGCCACGTGACGGTCGGCCGGTTCGTCGAATGTCGATGAGATCACTTCGGCTTTAACCGTGCGTTCCATATCGGTAACTTCTTCGGGGCGTTCATCGATAAGCAATACGATTAGTTTCACTTCGGGATGATTGGCCGTTATCGAATTGGCGATTTTCTGCAGGATAATCGTTTTACCGGCTTTAGGCGGCGAGGTAATCAAGCCGCGCTGGCCTTTGCCTATCGGCGTCAGCAAATCCATGATACGGGTTGTGGCGTCTTTGGATTCCAGTTCGAGTTTTAGTTTGGATTGCGGATAAAGCGGGGTCAGGTTGTCGAACAATATTTTATGCTTGGCGACTTCCGGATTTTCGTGATTGACAGCCTCGATTTTAAGAAGCGCGAAATATCGTTCGGTCTCTTTAGGCGGCCGAACCTGACCGGAGACGGTGTCGCCGGTACGCAGATCAAATTTCTTTATTTGCGATGGGCTGACATAGATATCATCGGGGCCGGGAAGGTAATTGTAATCGGGGCTTCTCAAAAAGCCGTAGCCCTCGGTAAGGACTTCCAGCACCCCTTCGGCGAAAATCAGGCCGTCCTGCTCGGTTTGAGCTTCCAGGATTTTGAATATCAGTTCCGACTTTTTCAAGCCGGATACTCCGGGAATTTGCAGCTGCTCGGCCAAATCGCTAAGCTCGTTGATTGTTTTAGATTTCAGTTCCACAATGTCCATATGTGAACTCTCCTTAAGAATGATAATTTTCTATTTTGAAATAATCCGTCAATGGATATTTATCGAAGTACCCCTGACGAGAATAAAATGCCGTATTTAGAATAAATAGCGGGCGGCTAATCTAAAGTTTGTTTTGGTGCGTCACCCCATAGTTTTTCGATTGAGTAATATTCGCGTTGTTTCGGTTGGAATATATGTACGACTACATTCACATAATCCAGTAATACCCATTGTAGATTTCGATATCCTTCGGTATGCCAGACCCGAACATCCTTTGCCTTGAGCCCGTCAACGATATTGTCGGCGATAGCCTTTACGTGCACATCGACGCTACCGGAACATATCACGAAATAACTGGCCACATCGGTGCGTTTGCGAAGGTCTATGATGGTTACGTCAAAACCGTTTTTTTCTAAGGCAAGTTTCCCCGCGGCTAATGCGATTTGTTTAGGAGTCAACCGCTGTTTTACCTCTTCTCATATTATTGATTATTGATTTATAATCGGCCCCCACGATTATCGTTACGTCAATATCGAGTAAATTATTGGATAACCTTTGAATTAAAAGTTCATCCGGCCCGGTATTTAAAACATGTGCCACTCGATAAGCTGATTTCGAAAAGCTGCCGGCTTCTTCGCTTCCCCTTCGGTCAATTACCAGCGTTTTATCAAAATTGTAAACATCGGCGTTCCCTCGATCGATTACATCGAAAAAAATCTGGGATGAACCGCCAACCAGCGCCTTAATCATTTCATCGCTGGCGCCGCTTGCCCCGCAACCGTTCAAAATCTGCACCCGTACCACCCCACGTTCCGGTTGAACCACGGTCACTTTCGATGGCGTCATTAGCATCGACAATACGAAAACCATTATGAAAATAGTTAGAAAAATTATAGCCCAACCGGCGATTCCCGGTTTTTTACCGCGCTTACGAGGCTTTGATTTTGTTTGTTTTTTTCTGGGCATGCCCTGAATACTGGCAGGATTTAATTAGCCGTTTAACTCTCGTTTATTGTTTCCTTCATTATTTATTTAGAATATCCGCCCCAAGTCGCCATCAAACAACGAAAATCTATCGCAAATCATCATCGAGATAGCCTGAATAGTTGCTGTTTAAAATAGGCATTTGACGATAATCGAACCGGAACAGGAAACTGTCGCTTGGACGATAAGTCAGCGATAGGCCGGGAATTATTTGCCCGCCGCGCGAGCCGGTGCCGCCGCTCTTTAAGATGGTCCCCGGTTGATGCAAGTATCCGATATTAAACCTAACCGTTAGCGGATTTGAGACCTGATATTCTATCGAATTGAAATACATCGCCAGACTTGACGAGCCCGCTGTCGAACTCGAATACATCAACGAATAACTTTGTGTCATATGCAGACGACTCGGATCCAAAAGCGACAATTTTGGTTTTGCTTTTACCGGGCCGCTCGAAAGATCTCCCGCTAACTGAGCGTAACTTGTTACTGCCAGTATCGCGATAATCGCTAAAGTAAACATGACCTTTTTAATCATGACTCATCGACCCTTCCTTTATTGCCAAGCGGCTTATTGATATTAATATAGCCAAAGCCGACTGTCAAACCTTTTCTATCTATTACAGTAATATTATTGCTTTTGTTCCCTGATAATAGATTCCACATAAGACAATTCGTCAATCGAATTTATTCCGAACCCTTCATTAGAATCATCGGAAACCAGTGCCGCCACCTTGAGCCCTTTTTGTTTTAGAAGCTTAATTGTATCGGTCAAATACAACTCTGCCTGCGCGTTTTGCGAATCTAATTGC
This sequence comes from uncultured Ignavibacteria bacterium, assembly GCA_964614835.1. Taxonomy (GTDB): domain Bacteria; phylum Zixibacteria; class MSB-5A5; order UBA10806; family 4484-95; genus JAAYTW01. The sequence goes on from CAZTNJ010000148.1 coordinate 4,059, forward strand.
CCAAGCACGCTCAATAAATTTCGATAATCGAAACAATACGCCCCGGTATTGACTTCCTTGATCTGCTTGATAGAATCGCTGGCATCTTTGAATTCAACAATTGAATCAAGATATCCCCCTTTATCGCGGATAATTCGACCATAACTGCCCGGTTCATCAAGGTTAACGGTTAAAACAACCGCCGCCGCCTTAGATTCATGACGGGTTTTTATCAGATTCTTTATCGTTGAAACCGAGACCAAAGGCATATCGCCACAAAGTACAAGCAGGTCGCCGTCAAAATCATTCAGATAAGGCACCGCCATCTGAACCGCGTGCCCGGTGCCGTTCTGCGGAATCTGCAACGCGAACTTAACTTGCCGATTCGCCAATTCTTTTTCTACCATTTCATGCTTATGGCCGACCACAAGAACAATTCGATTAACACCGGCCGCTCGCGCGTTGTCAATCACGTAATCTACCATGAATCGCCCATCGATCTTATGGAGCACTTTAGGCAACTCGGATTTCATCCGCTTTCCCATACCGGCGGCCAATATCACCGCGGCCACATCTCTATCTTGCATATTAGACACTGCACCGTCCTTGACAGCTAATTAGTTTTCTGTATTATTTATGAAACAATTGATTGACTTGAAGGGAATCAAATCGGGCGGTTGTTCTTGTCGACCTTAACCACCACCGGATGATGATTGGCTATCTCATCTGCCTTTAAATGGCAATAGCTGATTATTATGATAATATCGCCAATTTGCCCCATCCGGGCCGCCGGACCATTCAGGCAAATTTCGCCGGAACCCTCCGGCGCCTCTATTGCGTAAGTAACCAGCCGTTGCCCGGTATTGAGATTCAATACATGCACCTGTTCATGAGGGAATATTCCGGCCGCCTTCAATAGATTTTTATCTATCGCGATTGACCCTTCATAATCCAGTTCGGCGCCAGTTAACCTGACCCGATGGATTTTCGATTTCAACATCGTTAACAACATTTCCGCACTGCTAAATTAAAAATCTTTCCCCAATTTGACAACACTTTTTTGCATTTCTACCAATTTAAACCTATTTGGAGTCGTTTCGGTTCATCAATTCCAGCAAGAACCGACAACATATTATTAATCAAATAGTTGTGGTTATCACGACAGGCTTATAAAACCCCCAATTTTCCGGTTTCTGTATTTTATACTATCCTAAACGACTTCTTTTGGCCAAATAACCAAACAATGCCTTATCGAATGGCATCGATGTATCCAGCAGATGATAATCAATATGGGCTTCCCGGCACCCTTGCTTGAATTTCTCGATATACTCATTAAGCCTTTCGATATAAGCCTGCCTGATTTGATTGGGATTGGTCAGAAGCATCTCGCCCGTTTCCAAATCCCGGAAACGCGCTTCCGCCGAATAATTGAAACTGCGTTCGAATGGATCGAGAACCTGAAATACAATAACATCATGCTTGCGATGCCGGAAATGCTTAAGCCCCGTCAGCGTCTTTTGCGGGTCATCCAGAAGGTCTGATATCACGATTATCAATCCCCGGCGTTTTATTCGTTCGGCCAATTCGTGAAACGCTAATCCCGTTTCGGTTCCCGATTGCGGATTTGTTCTATCAAGCTGTTTTAGGATATTATTGATATGCGAACGCGTTCCGCGCGGCGGTATCATCGCCCGGATTTTTTCATCGAAAACCAGAAGTCCGGGGGCATCCTGCTGGCGAAGCATCAAGTACGATAGCGCTGCCGCCAGATAACAGCCGTATTCGAGCTTGGATAAGCCGCCGGTGAGTTTGGAATCGTGGGCGCGAAACCCCATTGAGGCTGAGGCATCCAGTAGAATATATCCTTTGAGATTGGTTTCCTCCTCGAATTGCTTGATATAAAACCGGTCCGACTTGCCGTAGATTTTCCAGTCGATATGCTTGATATCATCGCCGGGCATATACTGGCGATAGTCAGCGAACTCGACCGAAAAACCGTGGTAGGGACTTTTATGAAGCCCCACGATAAACCCTTCCACAACCAATCGTGCTTTCAATTCGAGGCTGGCTAATTTCCCGACCGTGGCCGGGTCGAGGTATTTGCGGTAATCTTCCGGCATGGTATATTATACTCATTATTGTTCTAAAATGACGAAAATATTAGGACAAAAACACAAAAATTATTGTTGCCCATACCCACATTTGTGCTATATTGATATCAAAGAAAAGGAGTATTATGAAGCTCATCTTTTGGGCTATTATCTTTGTGGCGGCGTTCAGTGCAGTATCGACGGCTATTACTATACCATACGGGCATGAGTTGTTGAAACAAGAGGGCAATTACTATACTATCCGCAATAATACGACCCTGGAAATTGACAGATATTATATCGAGAGCGAACCGGCTACAAATGGCTGGCAGGCGGAAATATTGGATGATAGCGTAATTTTTCGACAGGTGTTTTATTTGGATGCATTTTT
>CAZTNJ010000149.1:0-6472 GCA_964614835.1 uncultured Ignavibacteria bacterium
CTCGATAACCAGGGCAATGGAACTTTTCAAGCTGGGAATAACTATTCGGTTGGAACCTACCCGGTATCGATAATCGCTTTCCGCGTTGATACCGATAACTACCTGGATCTGGCCGCATGTAACGCGATAGGCAATAATATAACGATTTTCTGCAATAATCAGAGCGGTTCATTCAATAACATGGGAAACTATCCGACTTCCAATGGGCCATATTCAATTTTCGCTGGAGATATCGATTCCGATGGCGATCTCGATTTGGTCTCTGCGGATGCTTCCAGCGATTCTGTTTCGGTACTGTTTAATCTGGTCGGGACATCCGGCATTAACGAAAACGATCATTCAGCCCTGCCAGACGGATTTACTTTAAGGCAAAACTATCCGAATCCATTCAATACCAAAACAATTATCAACTATGAACTGAATGAATCGCAGCCAATACGGATTGATGTATTTAATTTATTGGGCCGCCAAGTAGCGCGACTCTATGACGGTATATCTGCGGCCGGCGCTCATCGACTTGTCTGGGATGCTTCCGCGCTTTCATCGGGGCGATATTTCATTAGACTTCAAACGCCGAAGAGGAATTCCGTTATTCGAGCGCTATTAATAAAATAAATAATAAGGATGGAAATTTAAATTTCGTAATAACGGGGAATTGAATCGGGGAGCTATTTAGATTTTTCTTTATTTTCGTGGAAATTCTTCAAAATATCCCTCACCCCGGTTTTACTCGAACCTATATATTCCGAAAAATCGTACAGTCGGCTCATCGTTTTTTGGCTTAGAGCGTGCTCCATCGAGCAGGCATCTTCGGCGGCGGTTTTGGGATCGACTTTTAACACATCGACCAAGAACGTCGTTAAAAAATAGTGGCGTTTCAATAGATTTTTAGCCAGGTTTTCTCCCTGCGATGTCAATCGGGCGAATTCCCGGGCTTCGTAGCTTATCAGGCCTTCCTTTTCAAGACGTTTCAGAGCGCTGGTTACGCTTGGCATCTGCACTTTCTTGGCCCTGGCGATATCACGAACTCGGGCCGCTCCCTGTTTTTGCTGAAGCTCGAAAATGATTTCGAGATAATCTTCCAGGCTTTCGGACAGCTGACCGATTGCGATGAACAGTTTTTTTTCGGTATTTTTAATCATATTATATCTTAGAATCAATTTTGCCGATTGTCAATTAAAGGCAGTCAAGATTAATTTTGTTTGGTTTTAATCAATTTCCGGAATTCGTTTGTTTTGCCAGCGCAATCGCACCCTTGACAACCGCGCCCCTTAGATTGATAAATAAGCTTTCTAATCACAACTATCATCGCCACGATAACGACAGCAAAAACAATTAGATATTGGAATAACATGTTTATCCTCCTGACTTAACCAAGCCCGAGAAGCTTTCCCCCTTGATAAACGGCCAATGCCATTACATAAGCCAACGCTGTTGTATAACCTATTTGGAATAATAGCTCTTTTATCGAACCGGTTTCTCTTAAAAAGACCGCCATAGCCGACATACAGGGCATATATAAAAGAACAAATACCAAGAAAGCGTAAGCTATCAGACGCGAATATGCCGGGTCTTGGCCCAATCTCTGACGGAATGTAACCGATGATTCATCGCTTTTGTCGCCGATACCATAAACTGTGCCCATCGTCGATACCACGACTTCCTTCGCGGCAAATCCCGAAAAGATTGCCACTCCCATCCGCCAATCAAACCCAAGCGGTTTAATTAGCGGTTCGGTTAGTTTACCTATCTGTCCGGCGAAACTGTGTTCAAGATTATAGGCAGCTTGCTGGTATTCATCGGTAAATATGATATTATGATTTTGTGGAAAGCTCATAAGAAACCACATTATTATCGAAATCCCCAAAATCATCGTTCCGGCTTTGCGGACATAAAGAAGCGACCGTTCTCCCATGTGAATCACCAGGCTCCGCAGAGTTGGTACCCGATAAGGCGGAAGCTCGATAACAAACGGCGCCGACACTCCTTTAAAACGAGTCATTCTTAAAAGTTTTACCATCCCTACCGCTACTAAAATCCCCAATAAGTATATCGAAAACATCACATTGCCTGCCGCGTGAGGCCAAAAAGCGCCGCAGATTAATACATAAACCGGCAAACGCGCGCCGCAACTCATGAATGTCGTAACATGCATCGTGACCAGTCGGTCGGTTTTGTCCTCGATTATGCGACTGCTCATATAAGCCGGTACAGAACATCCAAACCCCACCAACATCGGGATAAAGGATTTGCCATGCAGGCCTATTTTATGCATAACTCGATCCATTATAAAAGCCGCCCGGGCCATATATCCGGTATCTTCTAGAATGGCGATGGATAAGAACAATATCATGATATTAGGCAGAAAGATTATCACCCCGCCAACCCCTCCGACTATACCATCTACCACCAACGACTGCAATATTCCTGCGGGAAGTATATTTGATGCCAGAACCGATAAGGCTCCGATTCCTTTCTCGATTAATTCAACCGGTTTTTCCGCAAGTTTGAATGTAAGGTAAAACATCAGCCACATAATTAATCCGAAAAATACCATTCCCCAGAAAGGATGAATAAGCATGAAATCGATTTTATCTGAGATGTCGTGGCGATGTTCGGCGGTGCGTTTAATCGATTCCGAGCAAGCGCCGCTGATATATCCATATCTTTTATCGGTAATTACCGAGGCGGCATCTTCGCCAAAAATGGAACGAAGTTTCGACCGGGCTTTTTGAACCGCTTGATTTATATTCGTCAACTGCGAATGGTTTTCCAAAATCCGCCGCGTTAGCTCATCCCCTTCGATTAGTTTCAAGGCCAGCCAGCGTTTCGGATAGCCGTTAATTTTAACTTGGTCAAGCTCAATCAACCTGCTGATACCAGCCAATTCCGTATCTAATTCCGCGCCATAACTGATCGGGGTAGGATTGCAATGGATTTCCTTCTCGACACAGGCGACAATTGCCGCCAAGAGCTCATCATGTCCCTTCTTCTTATTGCCGACCATCGGGATGACCGGTACTCCCAGCAATCTTCCTAATTGCCGATGGTCGATAATCAGGCCACGATTTCTGGCCAGATCGCTCATATTTAAAGCAATAATTATCGGTACGCCAAGTTCGGCCAATTGAGTAAATAGGTAAAGGTTACGTTCGATATTGGAAGCATCGACAATGTCAATTATAACGTCCGGTTTGTGTTCGATAATTTCATTGCATGCGATAACCTCTTCGGGCGAATTCGCCGACAGACTATAGGTTCCAGGAAGATCTATTACACGAATATTACGTCCCTCGTAAGCGAATTGCCCTTCTTTTTTTTCAACCGTAACGCCGGGATAGTTCGCCACATGTTGATTTGCCCCAGTTAGCACATTGAAAATTGTGGTTTTACCCGAATTTGGATTACCGGCCAGCGCGATAGTTATCTCCGTTTGTTTGTAAACCTCTTCGCTAATCCGTATCTTTGTCGACATTCCCCGGCCGATAGCAAGCTTCGCCTGGCGAACCTCAATACCAATAGGCCCCGCCCCGGAATTGGCAATTACCCGAAATTTAACCCCGGGATTTAATCCCATTGAATATAGTTTCTCTTTAAGCTTTTGACCCCCATCCAGATCAATCATTTTATACGAGCGTCCTAGTTTCGCCTGGCTTAAGCGAATTTCCTGCGTCGAAGATGGTTCGGGATTTGTCAAGGTAAGATTGTTCATTTTATCATTCCTATATATTTATCTGTTATTTTAATTAACTAATTAAATTAGAAAAGCCTAATTTGTCAAGATTATTCCATCTGTTTTATCCGCAATTATGACTCTATTCGATTTTCCATTGCCCGGGACAGATTAAAGCGGATTTCGCCAAAATTAATAGCAACCTTTATATCTCGATTTCGTAATTCTTTTAGCAGGCTAAAGATATCCACCCTAACAGGGAGTCGCCGATGAAACAAGCGCTAATCGTCCGCGGTATAGTTGTTTTTATTTTTACATTATTATTATCTTCAAGCGCTTTCGGTTTTGGCCAGACCGTCGCGGAAAACAATGTTCCTGAAATAAAAGCTATCCGCATTAATGGCGACCGCCCTAATATAGATGGGGCGCTTGATGATCCACTCTGGCAGAGAAAAGATATCGATTTCGCGAGGGAATTTATCCAGAGGGAGCCGGACGAAGGCAAACCCGCCACCGAATCGACATCCGTAGCAATCGCTTATGATGATGATGCAATCTACTTCGCCTTCTGGTGCTATGACCGCGAGCCGGATAAAATAATGTATCAGCTTATTCGAAGAGACAACCTGGGGGCCGCCGACGCCGTCACGGTCAGGCTTGACCCCTATCACGACCATCAAACCGGCGCCCGTTTCGATGTTACCTCTTCTGGTGTCCAGGGCGAAGCCCGTATCTACAACGATACAAACCTTGATTACACCTGGGATGCTGTCTGGGAATCCGGAGTTAAAAAACAACCGTGGGGATGGTCGGCCGAATTGCGGATACCTTACCATTGTCTTCGCTTCGCCGAAAAAGACGAACATGTGTGGGGAATCAATGTTACGAGATTTATTGCCCGCCGCGATGAGTCTCCCTGGTGGGCGTACTCTCCTCAAAAAAGCGGCGGTTACACCTCGAAATTCGGCCATCTTGTCGGCCTAAAGGGAATCAAACCCTCGCTTCATTTGGAAATATTACCCTATGGAGTGTCGGCATACCAAACCGAACCGAAAAGTATCAGTAACCCGGATGGCCGCGATTATATGAAAAATATCGGTTTTGATATTAAGTATGGCCTGGCCAGTAATCTAATCCTGGATGGCGCCGTGAATCCCGATTTTGGTCAGGTTGAATTAGACAGGCCGGTATTGAATCTATCGGCGTATGAAACATACAATGAGGAAAAGCGGCCATTCTTCATGGAAGGATCAAACCTGTTCAATACGCATTTTAACGTATTTTACTCGCGCCGGATAGGCCGCCCCCCCAGAGGCGATATCAGTAATTCTAACGACCGTCATTATGATCCCGACTTTGATCACTATACAAGCTATCCAAGAGGAGTATCGATTTTAAATGCCGCGAGAATAACCGGAAAAATTAATGGAGGCACTTCGATTGCTTTTCTGAACGCCCTTACCCAGGAAGAAAAAGCTGGATATATGACAATATCGGGGGAAAAACGACAGGGAATCGTTGAGCCGATGGCCGATTACTCGGTGTTTCGAATACAGCAGGATGTATTGAAAAATTCCAATATCGGGGCGATTTATACTCTGGTTTCCCAGAATGAACGATATCCGATTTCATCCGGTGGGATTGATTGGCGGCTGTTAACCCCAAATGGGAAATGGAGCTTCGTCGGCCAGTCAGTTGTCAGCCGCCGCGATAAAGATAATACCGGTTACGGCAATTATGTCTATTTCGGAAAGGAAACCGGTAATCACTGGCTTGGTTCCGTCGGTTATCAGGAAAAAGATAAGAAGCTTAACCTCAATCGTATGGGGTATTTAAGTCGCAACAACACTCGCAGCACCTGGCTCTGGGTTCAATACTACACCAAAAATGACTGGTTCATATTCAGAAATACTTACAATAATTTTAACTTAAGCGGCGATTGGAATCGTGATGGCGATAATCTTAGTAAGGGTTGGAATTTTAATACCTATATCGATTTCGTCAATAGTTGGAATTTAGGCGGGGGTTTCAGTCAAGATTTCGGCGAATACGATGATATGGAAACGCGGGGCAACGGTCTTTGGAAAACACCACATTCCTGGGGCTGGTGGTTTTCGTTAAACACCGATGCCAAAAAGAAAGTGTCATTTAACTGGAATCCCGGGGCGGGCCATAGCCGCGATGGCGACTGGTGGGCAAACTTTATGGGTGTCGATTACCGGCCGGCCAGCAATATTGCCCTATCATCCGGAGTCAACTACGCTCGCGCTTTCGGCCAAACAATCTGGGTAACCAATTCCGGCGACAGCTCGATTTTCGCGGATATGGATCAGGACGAGTTAACGCTTAGATTAACCGCTAGCGTGATGTTTACTCGCGATCTATCGGTACAACTATCGGGGCAGGGATATATTTCAAGTGTCGATTATAGCGACTATCGACGCCATCTCGGAGGTAACGATTATTCGCCTTATACTATAGATGAACAGGATTTCGTTTATCGGGCTTTAAATTCAACGCTTTTAATTCGCTGGGCTTATCGGCCGGGAAGTACAATCTATCTGGTCTGGACAAGAGCGCTGGGCAACATGGATTCTGCCCTTAACGATCTGGAATTATCCCGCGATTTTAAAAAGCTATTCTCACAAGACGCCGAAAACGTGTTTTTAGCCAAGATTAGCTACTGGTGGAATCCGTAAAGACGGGCAGATTATTTTACCCCGCTTTATCGTATTAAACAATTGACTATTTTTCATGGGTGGCTATATTTTCTATAGAATATAAAGCGAAAGGATATTG
>CAZTNJ010000150.1:0-1527 GCA_964614835.1 uncultured Ignavibacteria bacterium
TGATTTTCAAGGAATGGATAATCCTTACAAGGACCTTATAGTATTCCTCGAATTGGCTCGCGAGTTCGGTTTCTAGATTATCTTAAAGCCCGGCCCTTGGATTCAGTCCGAATGGCCCGGCGGCGGTATCCCCTAGTACCTCTTTGGGGATGAATCCCTGATCGCTCGCGATTTTTCCGGCGGCCTGCTGAATGCCCGGCTTAAAGGGGATGCCAAACAATCGTATCAGCCTTCATACCTGCATCCCAAGTATTTGAATCATGTCAAACGTTATTTAGGCGGCCTCGTCGAGGCGATACAGAATTATATTTTCCCCAAAGGACCGGTATTTCTAATTCAGCTTGACGATGAGGTTACATTTGGCGGTAATTCCGGCCTGTTTCAAGCCGATTACAATAACCATATAACATCCGAGCTATATCCGGCATTTCTCGAAAACAAATACGGTAATATCAAAGAATTGCCGGCTGGTTATCCAAAATCCAAGGCTTTCTCCAATATCGTTCCACCAGTTGAACTTGCCCTAAAGAAACCGGAACAGCTAGTGATGTATTTCGATTGGCTTGAATTTAAAGGAAAAATAATAAATGATTATATCGGCACTTTAAAAGAGCGATATGAGGCGCTCGGTGTCGGTTGTATGTTCTCGGTGGTTATCCCCGGCGATTTCAATATTCCGGTTCCCTGGGATAAAATACGCGGCGAGAAAACAATCCTTGGCGTACCGGTAAGCAACGATGATGACTATTATGAAATAATCACGCGTGTCAAACTCGGCAAAAGCATAACCGGGGTATCTTGGTCTCCCCAGGTGGCGACCGGTAATCCGCATTCAGCCAAGCCGGCCGAAACGATCCCCGATTATAAAAAACAACGATTTGTTCTCGTTTCCTCTCTGGCCGCCGGACTCAAGGGAATTAATTACTACATGTTTATCGGCCGCGATCACTGGGCCGGTTCTCCGCTTGGCGAAGACGGCACGGTGCACGAAAACTACGATATTATCCGCAAAGTCAATCTTGCCGCCGATGTAATAAATCTTAATTCGACCAAATCGAACGCCCGCGTGGCCATCGGTCTCTATCGACCTTATGACTTTTTTACCGAGATTGGCAATCATGAGGATTTCGCTTATATCAACGATCTCACTTGCCAGACTTTCAAGAATCTGGTTTCCGATTTGAGTCAACTTAAATTCGATTTTGACATTTTCGATCTGGAACTTCAAGAGCATTTCGAAAAAACCGATTTGATGTTTGTGCCGATCGCCGATTTGATGTCGGAGCCTGTCCAGAAAAAACTTCTCGATTTAATCGGTAAAGGAATGACAATTGTATTTGTCGGCAACATTCCACATTACAATTTCCAGTTCAAACCTGTAAAAGTATTAACTCGCGGGCTGGGAATCGATACCAAGCTAATGCATGGCCCTATTGATATCGAATATGGCGATCATGAATTTAAATCTATAGGCTACGGCGTGCTTTCCGGCAAAGGTTCGACCAAGACCCTCGCCAAATCCGGCGC
>CAZTNJ010000150.1:1537-6386 GCA_964614835.1 uncultured Ignavibacteria bacterium
ATAAAAAAATGGGCAAAGGCGCATTTTACTACTTCGGTTATGATATTTCCGCCAAAGGTGAACCACATAAACTTCTTCTCTTGAAAAAACTATTATTGGATAATGGCCTTTCTCCGATAGCATTCAGCTCCGACCCGACTATCGATGTAGTGATTCAAACCAACGATAAAGGGGCGGCCGTTTATATAATCAATACCGATACTAATCAGGCCGATCGCATCGTACGTAAATCGGTTATAGCGATTGATTTGGCCAAATATGGATTCCGGCAGGCCAAAATTGAGTTGATGGATATCCTGGGCGAAAAGAATATCACCACCACAGCGCAGGAACTCAAAGAAGGGCTTATTTTTGAAATCGGCCGCCTGGATTCCCGTATTTATTGGATTCCTAAAAAGTAATCTGACCACAACGCGACTTTGCGAAGCCCGTTGATCGATAACGGGCTTTTTTATTGGCGACAGGATTAAATTAGCGCTGTCAACGCCCGACACCAATTCTAAATCGAATCTCTCTCGGCTTGACAATACCATTCCGCGCCTCATATCTTTTATAAAAAGCGGCGAAACTGACTTTGACTGAATGCAAAATAAATCCTGACTCATATTCCCGTCCCAAACCGATATTCTGGTTGGCGGCGGCCACACTCATAATTGTTTTTTTGATTCTTGTCATATTTAATTCTTTCCTCTGCGATGATGCCTTCATCACCTTTCGCTTTTCCAAAAATCTGGCCGCCGGGCTTGGACCGATTTACAATACCGGCGAAAGGGTAGAGGGGTATACGAATTTTTTCTGGATGATTCTAATGGCGCTTGTTATCAAATTTGGCGGAGCCCCGACGCTCTGGTCGTTGATAATCGCGGCATGTTTTTCTGTCGCCACGCTAATTCTATTTCTGCTACATATTTTTCGCGATTCGCGGCGTAACGAGATTATCGGATTTATCTTTGTTCTGTTTCTGGCTTTGTCCTCGCCTTTTATCGCCTGGTCATCCGGCGGCCTTGAAACCGCCGCATTCGGTTTTTTCATTTTTGCCGGGATTGTAACCTATTCGGAATCGTTGAAAGGGGGGAAGCATCGCGGTATGATTCTATCCTCAATTTTGTTTTCCCTGGCGTCGTTGACCCGCCCGGAAGGTGTCCTGGCTTTTTGTTTGGCCGCGGGCTTTTTACTGGCGGCTTTAATTATAAAAAATACCCTCCCCCGACAGGTGTTGGAATTCATTTTACCATTTTTGATTCTCTATGGTTTATATTTTGTCTGGCGATTCGGCTATTACGGCAAATTATTCCCCAATACGTTTTATATCAAGGAACCCTCATCGTTATTATTACCGTTCGGAGTAAAATACTATAAAAGCTTTTTAATCGGATGTCCTGTTTGGATTCCGTTTATTCTCGCCGCGTTTTGTGGGATTAAATCTCGATTTCGCGGCCTGATGCTTGGCGATTATTTTATAGCCGCGTTCTTTATCGTATTTTCGTTGTATGTTATATATGTTGGCGGCGATTTCATGGACCTCTGGCGTTTTATCATGCCCCTTCTGGCGCCTTTTTTCCTGATGCTTTATCACTTAAGCTTGGCTGAAACGGATAACCGTTTCTTCAAATATAAAATCATAGCCGCAATCACAGCCCTGATAATTTTCGCCGGATTCAATTTGAACTCAATTTATAGGAGCCAGTCGATATCCTACGATAATAATGTCGATTCAATTGGGGTACTGCGATATTACGTATCGCAGTGGAGCAGCGTCGGTAAGCTCCTAAGCGAGATTGGTCAGCCCACGGATACGATAGCTATCTCCGCCGCGGGCATAATCCCGTACTATACGGATATGTATGCAATCGATATGTATGGTTTGGAAGCCGCCGATTTATCGAAATACGGTCGTCTTGAACAATTCGCCCGGCCGGGGCATCGGATGACTATTTCCTTACAATATCTTTATGCAAACAAACCCCATTACATGGTTGCTCATCCCTTAGTTACTGAAGGGCAACCGCGCTATTTTCCTTACAGTCGGGCCCAAGATTTGTACCCGGCTTTACTGAAAGACTATACTGCCATAAGCATTGCTTTACCCGATATGCCGGGATACTATTTCAATTTTCGAGTACGTAACGATATAGTTGACAAGATTAACAAGGAAATTAAAATCTACAAGGTTGATTACTGGAGTCGCTAGATATTTTAATCTTTCCCGGTAACTTTTAGCATAAACGCGTAAATAAAAGCCTGTTCTTTCAACTCGGCATATCTTCCTGAAACCCCGAAATGTCCCTCACCCATATTGATTTTTAGAAGTAATAGGTTCTTATCGGTTTTCATAGCCCGGAGTTTCGCCGCCCATTTCGTCGGTTCCCAGAATCCCACGCGCGGGTCGTTTAAACCGCCTGTTATCAGAATATTCGGATAGTCTTTGTTTTCGACATTATCATAAGGCGAATAGCTTTTTATGTAGTCATAATATGTCTTTTCATTCGGATTTCCCCATTCCTCATACTCGGTCACTGTCAGCGGCAGCGATGGGTCCAACATCGTATTAAGTACGTCAACGAATGGGACTTCGGCGACTATTGCCTTAAACAAATCCGGTCGCATATTGGCGACTGCTCCCATTAACAAACCTCCGGCGCTGGCCCCGGTAATAATCAAGTTATCCTTCGATGTGTATTTGCCTCTGATTAAATGATCCCCGACCGCGATTAAATCTTCGAATGAGTGCTTTTTATTCAGAAGCCGTCCCTGGTCGTACCAGGTTCGCCCCATTTCGTTGCCGCCGCGTATCTGCGCCATTACATACACGAATCCTCTGTCAAGTAAACTTAGCCTTTTCGATGAGAACTCCGCGTCGGTCGCGATTCCGTAAGCCCCGTACGCCTCCAGAAGCGCCGGATTGCCGCCGTCTTTTTTAAAACTCGATTGTTTGTAAACCAGAGTTACCGGTATGAATACGCTATCGCCGTTTTTCACGAAGAAGCGTTGCGATTGGTACTTCTTAGGGTCGTAACCAGGTACATATCGCTGTTTTATAACGCGAAGCGTATCATATTTCATATCATAATCGAATACGGTTGCCGGCATTATCATCGAACTGTAATTGAATCTATATTTGGTGGATTTGTAATCGGGGTTTTCAGTCGGCCAAATCGAATATGATTGTTCCGGAAAATGCACGTAAACCGATCTTTCATAGAAACCCTCTATAATATGAACCTGGGGTACGCCGTAAATTCGCTCATGTAAAACCAGGTATTGTTCGAACGCCGACATTCCTTAGATAATCGACTGCCGCTTTTACGGAATTAGCTCGCTTCTGATTATGGCCCCCCCTTAGGCAAAACGCGCCCACTCGACTTTATAATTCGGCGCGTTTTCATTGGTAAGGATATAAAATTGATCCGCCTGAAAATCGATATAATATTTCACCTGTGATTTACGCGCGAAAAATAACTTAAACTGCCTCTCGATATCGTTGGCGTTAAGATACCAGATTTCATTGGTCGAGTTGCTTTCCAAATTTATCAGAATATATTCCATACTGCGGCTTTTGGATAGGTTCAAGTAAAACGCCAGATCTTTTTCCTCAAACAGACACGGATCGGCTCGATAGTCGTTTCCTAAGCTGTGTCTGTATAAACGATACGGCCTCATCGTTTCATCCATTGTGACATAAAAAAATGTCCGATTGTCATTGGCCCATTCGATATTGGCGCATGCTTTCGAAACAACATCGTCGAATACTTTTCCCGTATTCAAGTCTTTCACATAAACCGAATAATCTTCCGAACCTGTAGTATCAATTGTATAGGCATAATACTGCTGGTCGGGACTTATCCTGGTGGCTCCCAGATTGAGATATTTGTGTCCTTCGGCGATTGTGTTCAAATCGATAAGCACTTCCTCTTTGGCTGACAGATATCCTTTCTTGCGGCAATAAATCGGATATTGCTGACCTTTTTCTGTGCGCGAATAGTAGAAATAATCGCCGTTTTTTACCGGCGCGGTCGTATCGCTTTCCTGGAGCCTTCCTACCATCTCCTTATACAGCTTATCCTGAAGTCCCTTTGTCGATGACATCATCGCTTCGGTGTAGGCATTTTCGGCTTTGATATAATCGATGACTTCTGGATTGGTCTTATTGCGAAGCCAGTAATAATTATCCACCCGCACATCGCTGAATAGCGTATCTGCCTTGGGAATTATTTTTGCTATTGGTGGGTCGATCGGTTTTTCGGAGCCGCAGCCTGCCAATATTAATAATACCGCCCAGACTCCTATAATCGCCATGTAATAGAGTACCTTGTTTTTGCCTGTCATCGCCGCGTCTCCTTGAAAATATCCCGATTCAAACCGCCAATATTGTAGATTATCATAAGCATTTTGAGGAGGGAAGACAATAAATATTTAGAAAGTCTTTTGGGTTATCTATGATGAGGATAGGGGAGAAGAAGATAAAACTTCCTCTCCCCGAATATTTTGGTCATTTCAGCAATGTCATTTGTTTGGTGATTACCATATCGGCAATGGCTAAGCGATAAAGGTAGATGCCGGATGATACAGTTTCGCCATTGTCGTTGCGGCCATCCCAGATGACCGATTTATATCCCGGCTGTTGATTTTCATTCACCAGTATTCTGATTTTACGTCCCAGGATATCGGATATGGTTATCGAAACCTTATGTTCAAAGGGAAGCGAATACTTGATTTCGGTAGAGGCGTTGAAGGGATTGGGGAAGTTGGGTGATAATTCAATTTTATTTGGAATTTCGCCGCCGGCATATACTTTTGGCGGTTCGAAACCGGGTTTCATGCAAACCGCAAGCGTTTCCGAGGATTGCGA
>CAZTNJ010000151.1:0-4551 GCA_964614835.1 uncultured Ignavibacteria bacterium
ATTTGCGTGATGGCGCTAATGTCATCTTATTCACAATTCCACCAGGCGCGCTTGAGAAAGAAACACTAATAACGATTCACGCGACCAAGTATAAAGCCCCCTTTGGTCCATTCTGGTTGCTCGATTGCGGTCCCGAGGGCACCGTTTTCGCCAAGCCGTTAGCAGTCACCCCGCGGGGCGATATCGGCAAAACCAGAGTGTTATTCTATTTCAATGAAAAGTCCTCCCTTTGGGAAGTTGAAGAAATCGCTGGTAATTTTGGTTCGCTCGAAATTGACCACTTCTCCAAGTACGCGATTTCCGAATAGCAAAAGTCCTCACACCTCAAAAGGCAAGGGCTCCGGCGCAAGGTCGGAGCCCTTTTCTATTAATATGAGTATAAATCGTTATCGATGGATTTTGGGAGGTTGTAACGGAGTCGGCGGCAAAGCATGACAGGGCGAAATTGCCGCAGTTCCTTTAAAATAAGCCACCAGGCGCGTGATATCCGATCCCCGGAATTCGCAGTTGCCGTTGACATCGCCGGCAACATAAAGATATGCGCCCGTTGAATCGAGATAGCAACTATCGGGCGGAACCGAGCCGACGCTTTTAAAATAGCGTACTCCGTAAGTTACATCGCCTCCTATAACAGAGCGGTCGCCATTTATATCCCCCAATATATACGGGCAGGGATGTTGAGTATAGAAGCTGAAAGTCTCATTGCTAAATCGCGGCGCGGAACTTGCGCTGAATGCCTGAACCCGCCAATAAAATATCGTGTCATAATCTAAACAGACAGGACAAAGCCAGGTCGTATCGCGAAGGGTATCAGAATAGAAAGGGGAGGGAAATGCCGGGTCCCTGCTAAAATGAACCTGATAAAATACCGTATCGAGCGTAAGCGAATCGATTGATTTGTGCCAAACAAATGTTGGCTGACAACCATAAACGGTGTCGCCATTAGTGGGAGCAATCAGATTAAATGAGAGAATCTGATAATTAAGTTCTCCTAACGATATTTCGGCCCCTTGAAGGATTCTGCGGCTGGAATTGGCTTGAACGAAAGCGACAATGTTGCAGTTTCTCTCAATCAACGGGCGAGGGATCGAAAAAGCCTGATTAAACGTCAAGGTATCTCCCTGAGAGATAGTGACCGTTAGGCCGGTCGTGTTGGGGAACATGTCGCGAAAAGTTTGTTCATGAAGCGTAGTGCCGTTGGGGGCGGCATAATGTAAATCGGATTCCGTGATCGCCATCCGCAAACGCAAATCCGAATAGCTGATAGTCCCGGTTGCGATAATCCGAACCGATAAATTGCCGGTGCGTGTCGCCGAATTGTAGGTTCCACCAAGTTGAATATCGAGGGGAGCGTCAACTGCTTTCTCATTGGCGATTTGAGTTCGCCAAATTCCGGAATTATCGGCGCGGACATCCCCATCAATCCACATATAAGGAGTGTAATAGTTGCCATCGGTGTGTGGAGGATAATAATTGATGCGAGCAGAGTTCTCGGTTGTATTGTAGGTATAATACCTATCAGTAGAACTTGGCCACCAGGCATGATACCTTATAACCGCCAAATTGACTGTCGTATCTGCAATGTGATCTAAGACCAGATCAGCAGCCTGACAACCCGGTCACGATGTGTTCGTTTGCATCTCCGCGATTACAATTCTTTGCGTTGCCCCCGCAACCCCCACCATTCCCAAGATGAAAATGGCCACGGCACATTTCGATAGCAGTTTCATAATCCCAACACCTCAAATGAATATGATTTTGAGTATATTTGCTGAATAGTATCGATCAAATTCGGCATAATGCCAAATACACCAGAAGCCTATTACGTTTGTTCCGTCAATATCAACCGCATCCCGCCGGTTGATACTCATGTACTTGACATAATTATAATACATTATATTGAATTTACAAGATAAAAAAGCCCGCAATAGTCCGCGGGCTGGCAAAACTTAACTAATCAATTGGTTGCGGGCATCAAAACAAGGAGACTTTGACATATCTGCCGGGGTGCGCCTTGATATCCTTTATCAAGTTATCGAGCGATTCGATAGTCGCGTTCATTTTAGCATACATAGTGGTATCGGTCATTATCCGACCCATCGTCCCATTACCGCTATTGATTAGGGCCAGAGTGCTGTCGATCGATGTTAAAACGCTATCGATATGATTGTACATAGTTTTTTCGGTCGCCAGCTTGCCGAGAGTACCTTCGCCGCTATTTATCCTTTCCAGCAGCTCCTTGGTTTCCGCGAGAGTTCCTGTTAGATTTATATAAAGGGCAGAATCACTTACTAGTTGGGATAGAAATCCTTTGCCGGATTCGATTTTCAACGTAATCCTTGACCATAGGTTTAATAGCGAATCAAGGTTAGTGTACAACCTCGGATCATTGAGTATCTGGGCAATGCTACCGGTTCCGTTGTTGATTTTCCAGGTTATTTCTTTGGTGTTATGCGCCGTAATCTTTAAATCCTGAATAGCATCGCCGCCTTCCGAAATAATTTCATTCAACTGCGGTGATTCCTGGGTTTGGATAAAATCGCCTTTAGCTAGAGGCTCCTCCGTTTTTTCGCCGACCGTGATATCGATTGTTCGGTCTCCCAGAAGCCCCTGGCTTCCCAGTTTGGCTACCGAGTTTTTGCGGATTTTCTGAAAATTGGAAGACCCGATTGAAAGGGTTACGATAATCCGTTTATCCCAATCTTCGGAGAAATCGATATCCCTGACATTTCCGACCTTGACCCCGCCCAATCTTACCGGGGCGCCAACAGTCAATCCTTCGACGTTGACGAATTTCGCTTTAAGGTCGTATTTCGATTTAAACATGCCTTCCTGATTTCCGATGGCGAAAAACGCCAAAAAAATCACAATTAGCCCCAGCGAAATAGTCGCCGCTACTCTTATTTTTTTGCCTGAATCCTTATCCATTTATTGCCTTCCCGCCTGTCCGGAATAATTTTACGAATTCTATATCGCTTTTATTAAACTCGGATGGCGTTCCTTCGAACGAAATTCCGCCATCCTTCAGAAGAACGAATTTTTGCCCCACGAAATTGGCGCTGTCAAGATCGTGGGTTACCACGATAACGGTGGTATGAGTGTGAACCTGAACCCTCTTTATCAATTCGTTAATGGTCTGAGCCGTGATTGGATCCAGGCCGGTAGTCGGCTCGTCGAAAAAAATGTAATCGGGATTATTGGCCATCGCCCTCGCCAGAGCGATCCTTTTCTGCATCCCGCCCGACAGCTCCGACGGCATCAGCCTTTGAGTGCCAAGCATCTCCACGAATTGAAGTTTTTCGTTTACCCGCGCCACGATTTCATCCTCACTTAGCGAGGTGTGTTCGCGAAGCGTGTAGGCCACATTTTCGAAAACGCTCATCGAATCGAAGAGGGCGGATCCCTGAAACAGCATCCCTATTTTTTTGCGCACCGACATCATCTGCAACTCTGAATAGTCGGTCGTGTCGATGTTGTCGACATAAATGCGACCAGAATCGATATCCATAAGCCTTAAAATTAGTTTCAATAAGACGCTTTTGCCGGTTCCGGAACGTCCCAGTACGACCGTCGTTTTACCGCTTTCAAACTCGAGGGTTAGATTATCTAACACTACTTTATCGCCGAATCGTTTGCTCAAATTTTCGATTTTGATCATATCGGTTTACCCATAAGAAACGTCAACTTGGTAAGGATAAAATCCAGCACCAGGATAAAAATCGAAGATATAACCACCGACATGGTCGTGGAACTTCCCACGCCCTTGGTGCCGCCGCTTGTGTTCATTCCCAAAAAACATCCAACCGAACTTATAAGCATCCCGAAAAATAATGGCTTAATCAGACCCGATATTAAATCTTCAATAAGCAGGGCGTTCATCACGGTGGATTTATAAAGCTCGAATCCGACGTTCAAATTCGTGACCGCGATTACCATCCCGCCGATTAATCCGACAACATCTGACAATACGGTTAATACCGGCATCATTATTAACAGGGCCAGCATCCGGGTTACCACCAATTTCTTGTATGGATCGGTAGCCATGGCGCGCATAGCGTCGATCTGGTCGGTTACTTTCATCGATCCTAATTCGGCGGTGATACCTGCTCCAACACGACCGGCCACGACCAATGCGGTGAGGACGGGTCCAAGTTCTCTTACCAGCGATATCGCCACGACCCCGCCGATATAAGCCTTGGCTCCAAAACGACTCATTTCATTTCCGGTTTGAAAAGCCATAACCATGCCCGTGAAAAATCCGGTTAGCGAGACGATCGAAATCGACCTGTAGCCGGTTTGGTATAATTGCTCGATTACTTCATTGAAATACAGAGGCTTGCCAAACAGCGCTTTGGTCGAGTTGACGAGAAAAAGAAAATAATCGTATACGTATAACAGGAGCCTTCGAATTTTTTCCGCGAAATCAACCATTCCAATTACCGTTTTTCCATAAATTACGCGTTTTCGATAAATTTAGTTTAAACTCTTTTCAAATTAATTGCAATCTTTTCGATTAGCGAAATCAGACTTTCACGGCTCTCGCTATCGATT
>CAZTNJ010000151.1:4561-6234 GCA_964614835.1 uncultured Ignavibacteria bacterium
CGATTCTTCCAAGCATATCCGATGTTTGCCTGATAATTTTTTTATATATTCCCTGGGCTAATTTTTGGCCTTTTTCGGTTAGAGCGACTTTTACAACCCGCCGGTCATTTTTGTCGCGGATTCGCGAAACATATTTTTTCCGGGAAAGCCTGTCAATTATTCCGGTCAGAGCGCTTAAGTGGTATCCCGTTGATCTACCAAGTTCCCCCATCGAGCAACAACCGCAGGCGGCAATCGCCATCAAAGTTCTTAATTGCGGCAGGGTAAAATCCATGTGCTCGTCGAAACTGTCGCGGTGAAATGGCCTCTGAATTTCCATCAGGGCGTTATACAGTTTCTCCGCCTGTTTTCTTAATTTTGCGCTGCTCATTCAAAACAAGATTATTTATAATCATTAAAGTTTAATGTTATTAAATATATTTCAAAAATTCAAGCTTAAAATTAAATTTATTCTTATAAAACATTGTCTAAGGCTTTTAGAACGGGAAATTCAGGGGCTCCCCGATTGCCCCGTAAGGACTTGGCGATTATTGTCTTATGTGTTCGGCGGGAGTTTACCTGTCTTGTGAATTGGCGGAAACCTGCCGCAAAACACCGAAGTTATTGTATGTGTATTTTGGCATGAAATCGTCATAACATATCTTAGTTGACAAGGGGAGGCGAATTTATAATGATACCTTTTAGATGCCCGAATTTCCATGTTGTGCCGGGCAATTGCAGGATAATAGTACAGTCGACCAATAGGTTTGTGGCAAAGGAGCCAATTAAATGCCGGGTTTAAATGCGATTATCGACTTTTCCTCGAAACTCGAAAATAAACAAAAACAGATCGAAAAAGCTTTGTGCAAGATGGATTATGATTCAACCTACTCTCATACGAAAGTCTATAACAATTCGAGTGTTGGTATTTACTTCTCGGGATATCCGGCCTATCCTCACTATAAAACCGCAATAGGCGATAAGGCCTTGGCTATCGAGGGGGCCATTTATAATAAATCAGACAATAAAATCAGGGAAGAACTGGCTGAAATATTGCCCTTATTGTTGAAAAATCCAAACGACACCCAATCCTTGACCGATTTTATAAGGGAAACCGATGGCGAATATGTCGTCTATTACGTAGATCCGGCCATTTCGACGGTGCTTATATTCAACGATGCCATGGGACGCCTGCCGGCCTATTGTTATTTCGATAAAAACCAGTTTGTTTTGGGCCGCTCGATGAAATTCCTGAGGGGTTGCGTTCCTGAAATCGAATTTTCGGATTGGGGGCTAATCGAATATTTTCTCTATTCGGCGCCATTGGGAGATCATACTTTCTTTAAAAATGTTAATCGCCTTTTGCCTTACACCATGATTATGATAAACTACTCAAAAGGCCTGGTCGATAAACGGATGTTGTTCAAGTACAACTTTGACGACCGCTGGGATGATAGGCCATTGGCGAATTATGTTAATGATTTGCATGATTTATTTATTGAATCGATCTCAACCCGGGCGGCTCGATTTAAAGACAAGAAACATGTTCTATCGCTAAGCGGCGGTCTGGACTCCAGGACCAACCTGATGGGGCTTTTAAAGGCTGGGATTGAATTCGAGACAATAACATTCAAAGACAATTTCAATCATTTGGGACGGGATATCCCGCTGTGAGAACGGCTGGTTCAAAATGA
>CAZTNJ010000152.1:0-6120 GCA_964614835.1 uncultured Ignavibacteria bacterium
TATCTTTTGTCGGTACTACCCGAGTAAGCGCCGGTTGATAATCCATAATTCCCCTGGCTCCGCCATCCTGCATATAGTGTTCAAACAGGTGCGCAAATTCGGGATCCATGTTTTCCCGCTGCGATTCATAAATTCCAATAACAAATGGCGCTAATCTGAACCGTAGTTTGCCGTCGGATTTCTCGAACCAGATTAATCCCCGTTTAGCCATCTCTAATAGTTTTCGCTGTAAATCTTTCGGCGACAATCCAATTCGGGCGGCGATATCAGTTACCATCTCAAATTTGCCGCCAAGCGATCCCGCGATTTTTGCCTCTTCCGGATTGAATAGCTTTTGAAGTAACGCTATCTCGACATTGGATTGCGTTCGGGGAAAGCCATTAGGAAGCTTATCCAGCGCTTCGGCCAACAACTCATATTCGTTTTGCATATCAGGTAACCGCCAATTATGTAATGAATTTTACGACAGGTTCGGGCAGGGGCGAATTGCATTCGCCCCACAACTAACAATAATAAATTTATTCGGTTTTCGCCGCGCCGATTCGATACAGGATAAACATCAAAATCGCGAATGGAATCAACGCGAACCAGTCGGCTTCCGCCAGCGATCCCAAATAAGCCGACAAATCTATCTTCTGATCGAATCCGACACCAGCCGCCACCGCCAGCAAAACGCCCATTATCGCGCCGCCCGATATAAACCCCGATGACATCAACACGCCCGGCGAAAATTCCGCTTCCGAGGCCGTCCCTTTGCGCTTTTTATCGACCAATGCTCGAATCAAACCGCCCGCCATAATCGGGCTTGAACTCGACAGCGGCAAATACAATCCTACGGCAAACGGCAGCGATGATACCCCCACTAATTCCATCACTAAGGCTAAAAATACCCCTATAAGCACCAGTCCCCAGGGGAGTTTCTGGGTTAAAATTCCATCGATAATTAAACTGAACAACCGCGCTTTCGGCGAATCTAATTTCGTTACCGGTTTGCCGTCGATTTCCGAAACAGTACCCGCGATTCCCGGATCGATCAGATATTTGATATGATTGGTCTCATCGACCAAATATTTTCCCACTATGATATTTCCGGTTTGTTCCTGAACCCGATAAATCCGATAAGTCTGCCCATCCGGGCCGACTTGCGTCGGCGCGTTGTTTTCAAGCTGGGCTACATGATCGGGATAATTTACCGGTGATACTGTCGTATAGGCTTTATTCAATGCTATCACTATCCAGCCGATTATCAGGGCACTCGATAACACCCCTATCATGATTCCAAGCTGCTGATATTTGGGCGTGGCTCCCACCAGATATCCGGTCTTCAAATCCTGGCTGATTGTACCGCCATTCGATGCCGCGATACAGACTATCGCCGCCGTACACAACGCCATCGCTCGAAAAGATACGCCGGTCCAGCCGGCCGCTAAAAACAGAAGGCAGGTCAACAGAAGCGTCGCCACGGTCATTCCTGATATCGGGTTCGATGACGACCCTATTTCGCCGGTGATTCGACTCGACACCGTCACGAAGAAAAATCCGAACAGCACTATCAACACCGCCGAAATCGCGTTTATGTGAAGCACCGGCGCTAACCATATCGCCAGCACCAATCCCAGCGATCCGAACACCACCACCGACATCGGTAGGTCGCGTTCCGTTCGTTTGACTTCCTCCTGCGACACATTTCCTTTTCGCGAATCCAGAAACGTCCGGAATCCTCTGCGGAAAGCCGAGATGATAATCGGAAAAGATTTGATCAAACTGATTATACCGCCAGTCGCCACCGCTCCCGCGCCGATATAAAGAACGTACGCGTTGCGCACCATGTTGGGAGTCATATCTTTTATCAGGCCGCTAGCCGGGAACATCACCGTGCTGAGGTTATCGCCGAAAATTTTAATCGCCGGAATCAAAATCAAATACGCCAGCATCCCGCCAGCCATCATATTGGCCGATACTTTTGGGCCGATAATATAACCTACGCCCAGTAGCTCCGGGGCCACTTCCACCGATACCGACGCTCCCTTAAAAAAGGTCAACATCCGATTCGGAATTTCCGTCCAGATTTTTGTGCCGGCATTGAGGAATTTGTACAAGGCCCCGATTCCGAAACCTAAAAACACGGTCTTGGCGTTGGTGCCGCCCTGTTCGCCCACGATTAGCACATCGGCGCAGGCGGTCCCTTCCGGATAGGTGAGTTTGCCGTGCTCTTTGACAATCAGGCCCTGGCGAAGCGGGATCATCATCAGCACTCCCAGCATACCGCCTAATAGCGACATCCAGAGGATAGGCATCAGATTCATGTCCTGACCCAGAAGCAGAAACACCGGCATGGTGGTGGCCACTCCGAACGCGATCGATTCGCCGGCCGACCCGGTGGTTTGCACGATATTGTTTTCCAAAATCGTCGCCCGGCCGATTAACCGAAACAGGGTTATAGATAGCACCGCGATTGGTATCGAGGCGCTGACAGTCATGCCGACTTTGAGCGCTAAGTACACCGATGAGGCGGCAAAGATGATTCCCAGTATCGCGCCGACAAACACCGCCCGGAATGTGAATTCGCGCATTTTTGTTTCGGGCGCTATGAATGGCTTGAAATCCGCATTCGACATATTATAATCTCCTACCGTTTGCAGCCCCGCCACACGGGATTACTATATCAAATTGCGGGCATGTAGGCAAATGTTATGTTGAGGGGGGAGGGGGGAAAGGGCGCTAACTTCATTTAGCTGATTATTCCCCTCTCCCACGCGGGAGAGGGGTTAGGGGTGAGGTCCTTATATCTTAGCCAGAATCATCTATGCTCTCGATTAAAAACTTTACGTGTCCCAAAATCGAATCAAGGCATTTCTCCAAATTATTTTTAATCTGTGTATTATTAAAGCGCAAAACGCTAATCCCCAAACTATTGATTATTTCCGTCCGAATCTTATCGCGTTCGGCTTGATCGCGTTCTAAATGAATCGCCCCATCTAATTCGATTACTAATCCCGCCTCATGACAATAAAAATCGGCCACGAATCTTCCCAGAGGATGTTGCCGTTTGAATTTAATACCGCCAAGACGGCGGTTGCGTAAACAAGACCACAATATCTGTTCCGCAGGAGTTTGTTGCTGTCGTAATTGTCGAGCCGCGATCAATATTTGCGGATTTAGGCTTTTTATTCTCGGTAAGACCTCACCCCCGGCCCCTCTCCGGCGCCGGAGAGGGGTGCCGACAGGCGGGGTGAGGTTCTTTTTATCGCTTTTTCCCATAGCCATAAAATCATATCAAATCGCGGGCATGTAGGCAAATGTTATGTTGAGGGGATTTATCTGATCCTGTCCTGCAAAGACGGAGACGGGGGTGAGGTTCCCATGTCCGGAACCCACACCCCCACCGCCGCCGTTCACATCATAAATACCCAAATAGAAAGGACTCGATATGGCCGATAAAAACCCGACCGAAATCCAAAACGAAATTACCGCTTTGGTAGGGTTCGGATCCAGATTCCCACGGTACTATCGCCGCCGCATATCGACCATCGGTGCGGCATGCGCTTACTCTCGTAGCACCGGTTCTTACTACGCGTCTACTAACATCCGGCCAATTTTCCGCGCCAGTTGTTAAAGTGCAATGTACTTTTGTATTGGTCAAATCCGGTGCAATTAAGTATGAATATTGGGTATTGTCATCCCAACCAACAGAAATCCCTTTTGTATCAAAAACAAAATAAGGTTTACTCATTTCCTGCCAATTAAATGTTTGAGCAAAACTACGAGCAGAAATCAAAATCAATGCTAATACGAATATTAGTCGTCGCATGTTTCCTCCTTGAGCCTATGTTGTTTTTAATTTACTTCAAGTGGACAAGCTTAGCGGTACAGACGCCTCGTGATGTCTTTGATTTGGCTATATATATCCCTGATGCCAACGGCTGCCCTAAACCATCCTTCGCATCCCAGGTCACCGAACCTTCACGTTTATCATCCACCGGTAACGATTTTATTAATCTACCGGATATATCGTATATCTCTATTTCACCTCCTTGATTATCGCCAAAAGTTATCTTTGTCGTCGAATTGAATGGATTTGGATAGGATTTCAAAAGGCCGTATGATGTCGGTCTTGGATTATCGTCAATATCATTGTCAGGATCAAAACGGCGATAGTAAATATCACTACCTTGACCAGATAAGGCATCTTCTTGCCAGACAAGATGTGCTTTTCCGTTAGCGTATGATAACCAGGGGGTCATCGACCGGCCGGTAGTATTGCTTATCCTTTCTGACTGAGTCCAGGTCTGGCCGAGATTTGTACTTTTACTATATCCAATCTGCCAATTATCAGCAAAATTCCAGTCTGTCCAGGTAGCCCAAATTGTATCGCCAACAAAATCAATGGCTGGATCAGAAATATAATGACCGGTCACATTTTGAATTTCTGGTCCCCAACTATATCCCGAATCATTAGTTATTCTTATATAAAAACGTCCCGGATAATTATAATCCATCCAGCCAACCGCAAATGAACCATCAACCGGATTGCAGGATGCGCAAGCTGTTTGAGCTGGTCTTCCGCCGTTCTGTGACAGGAATGTTTTAGGATGCCACGTCAAGCCGCCATCATAGCTAAAGATCAATTGGGTTTCCCAAGTGGTTTGTTCTGTACTTTCAGGAACGGGTACCGCATTCCAAACAATATATAACACTCCGTAGCATTTTGTAATTATGAGGCCATTACAATAATATGGCACCGAGTAGGCGATTATCTTTTCATTGCTCCAGGTTTGTCCCATATCCGAAGAATAAAGAAATCTGAATGGGATATTTCCTGTTGAATCGGGACCATAGGCATGATATACACCATAAACGGAATCACCGCTTATTGTTGCAGATACCATTTCATCTATCCTTGTATTGCCCCTTGCAGCATATGCGGGAGTGGTCCAGCTTAGCCCATCTTGAGAAAATGAATATACTATATCTAATTGCCCATAAATAACCGAACCGAGCCAACTGGCGAAAATTCTATTTCTGTTCGCCGTTAAAGATATATGCCTACCACCATAAGGTTGATGATTAAGATTTATAAGCTGGCTCCAATCCTGCCCCCCATTAACGCTTTGAATATAAGACACGTTTTGACTATCGGCCAATTGGAACCAAGCTAAATGTAGCGTATCATTTATAGCAATTATCTGGGGATTTATCTCAAAACCTCTATAGGTCAGCCTTACCGGTTCCGACCACCCGGCAAAGAGGGGGGAGGAGACTAACAGAAGAAGCGATATTATCAGATATGCTAATTTATTCACTGGCCGCTCTCCATTTATTGTTTTGGAGATTTATTCCATCAATAATATATCATAAATTAACAGTTTGGCAATCCATTATTATAATAAATTTAAAGGCAGCGCCTTTGCGATAATAACCGGCGGTTTTGCAGTTAGTAATTTGCGAATATCTGATGTTCGTGTTGGATCCTTGCTCGGCGGTAACCGCGGTTACGGCATAGTCTAAATCGGCGTGTTTCATATCCAGCGAGCCATTATTCATAACCCAGATACCATACCAGTCGCCATATGCAGGTGTAGGTTTGGATGATGTAAGAACCACATGATTATTGTCCTCCCCATCAAGGTTAAGCGTGCCATACACCAGCATTTCCGATTTGTTGGCATCGTAACCGCTGGCAAGCCGGTCGAATCCATACACAAACTTTACAGTTGTGCCCGCCGCTATGGTTAGCGTCACTCCAGCTGGAATAGTGATATCGCCATTAACGATTACTAAACCGGGACCCCAGTCTTCATCAGTATTAAGGGTTCCGGATTTGACATTGTAGGGCAAAACATGAATACCTCTATTTGTTCCAACAGCCAAGTAATAGGGGTTATTAAAATTAGTTCTTATATCCGATATTGTGGTAATCGATGATGCAATAAGCCCCCGATCTCGAAGATATCCGCCGTTTTCAATCCATGACCTGCCACTATCGGCGCTAATGTACAAATAGGGATACTCGCTTGCATCTTTACCAAGAGCATATTCAATCAGGGAGTCAGGTTTATAGGAAGTATATTCGAAGCCTTGCCCAAAGTTTGCAAGGTCTATTATTTCAATTCCTTGGCC
>CAZTNJ010000153.1:0-5949 GCA_964614835.1 uncultured Ignavibacteria bacterium
GTACAGCGGAAAAGTCCGAGCTATGTTCGATGAGCGCGGCAACACTATCGACGAAGCCCTGCCATCGGTTCCAGTGCTGATACTCGGCTCTGATGGCGTACCGCAGGCCGGCGATGCCTTTGTGGTTACGCGGAATGAATCTGCCGCCAAGGAAATCAGCCAGAAACGTCTGCGCCTAAAACGCGAACGCGATTTCCGCCTTATAAATAGGATTAAACTTACCGATGTCTATAGCCGAATCAAAGAAGGCCAGATCCGCGAATTGAATCTGGTAATTAAAGGCGACGCCGATGGGTCCGTGGAGGCGCTATCCGATACTCTTTCAAAAATTGAACATAAAGAAGTTGCTGTAAGAGTTATCCATCGCGGGGTAGGCGCCATCAACGAATCAGATGTCATGCTAGCGGCGGCTTCCGAGGCGATAATCATAGGTTTCCATGTTCGTCCGGATGCTAAAGCGGCCGAACTGGCTCAAAGAGAAGGCGTTGATTATCGGCTCTATAAAATTATCTATGAGGTTGAATCGGATATAAAGAAAGCTCTGGAAGGATTGCTCCGCCCCGAAAGTATCGAAGTCAAAACTGGCACGGCTGAAATTCGTAATATTATCAAAATCCCAAAAATCGGATTTATCGCTGGAAGTTTTGTTAAGGACGGCTCCATTAAACGTAACGCTAAGTGCAGGGTGTTCCATAATAATGTCCTGGTCGCGGAAGGGACGATTACCTCCTTAAAGCGATTTAAAGACGATGTCCGTGAAGTACAAAGCGGATTCGAATGCGGTATCGGTTTGCCATCGATGCAGGATATCCAGGAAGGCGATATCATCGAAACTTTCGAAGTCGTGGAGAAAGCCAGAACGCTTGATTCGGTATAAGGCTAATATCGATGGTTGTTGGTGTGTTAAAAATTCGGTTGCATCTGCCCGGATCAAATTCGCTTAAGGCTAAACGTAAAATAATATTATCGATGAAAGAGCGAATCAAAAACAAATTCAACGTTTCGGTGGCCGAACTTGAAGATAACGACCTCTGGCAGGTTTGTACGCTTGGAGTTGCGGTTATTTCCAACGACAGCGCTTTTGCCGACACCGTGTTATCAAACGTGGCAAATTTGGCCAGCAATCATCCGGAAGCGGTTGTAACCGATATCAATTTGGAGTGGCGATGAAAGGATTCGCGCGAAACGACCGGCTGGCGTCGCAGATTAAACGGGAGCTTTCGGAGATAATAATCAACGATACGGAACTGCCATCGGGGATGATAATAAGTATCACCGATGTCGAACTGACCAAAGACCTTCGCTATGGTAAAGTGTTCTATTCGGTTTTAGGCGATAATAGTATGCGCGAAAAGGCGTCTCAATATTTCGAAAAACAAACCAAAAACCTTCGCATGGAAATAGCTTCGCAGATACGCGTAAAATTTATCCCCGAGCTTAAGTATTTGTACGATAATTCGATTGAACGCGGCCAGCGTATCGAACAACTCCTTGACCAGATAAAAAATGACCGACAACAGGACACAGATAAATAACTTAAATAAACTGATTGCGGAAAATGACGCGTTCTTATTGACCTCCCATCAAGACCCCGATGGCGATTCAGTTGGCTCACTGATAGGTTTTTATAGATACCTGAAAAACCTGAACAAAAAAGCGGAGGTCTATTCCCAGGGGACTATCCCTCATAAGTACAGATTTCTTGACCCTGAATGCGTGATTAGAAACGCGCCCGGAAAAGCGGCTTCAACCGCAAAGATCGCGATAGTATTGGAATGTCCTCGTTATGATAGGATTGGATTTGTCAAGGAATTAATCGACCCTCATATGATAGTTATAAATATCGATCACCACAATGATAACGAAATGTATGGCCAAATCAATATCGTGAATAAGAAGGCTTGCGCCGTTGGGGAAATATTATTTGATATTTTCGATAGTTCGGGCAACCCATTCGGAACCGAGGTCGCCAATCCGCTTTACGCGGCTTTGCTGTCCGATACCGGTTGCTTTAAGTTCTCCAATACTAGTTCAAGATGCCTGCGGGTAGCGGCGGCTCTGGTGGAAAAAGGAGCCCAGCCAAAGCCGATCGCAGAAAATATATTCTCATCGACAACAGCCGGGACTTTGAAATTAATCGGATTCGTTTTACAGAATATGAAATTGTACGCCAATGAAAAAATCTGCGTTTTTAGATTGGCAAAAGGAGATCCAGCGAGATTCGACGCTTCGATGGAAAATTCAGAAGGTTTGATAGACTATACTATGATGATTAATGGCGTCCAAGTTGGCGTTTTGATAAAAGAAATCGATTCCAATACCGTGAAAGTCAGCCTGCGTTCACGAGAAGGTATTGATGTTTGCGCGTTTGCCAACAGCAAAGGCGGGGGCGGCCATGTGAACGCGGCCGGGTTTACGCTCAATGAAAGCCTCGATTTGGCGGAACCGGCGATAGTGAAAGCGTTATCGGAGTATCTGCATGTTTAATGGCGTTATTTTGGTTGATAAACCAAAAGGGATAACATCGCACGATCTCGTTGACCGTTTACGCTTGCTGTTTGATCAAAGACGAGTCGGCCATACCGGAATTTTGGACCCGCTGGCGACCGGCTTGATGGTGATGCTGCTTGGCAAAGGAACCCTGTTTTCGCAGCAATTAACCGGAGCCGACAAACGGTATCGTGCCGAAATCCAATTCGGTAGGTCGACCGATACGTTTGATGCCGAAGGCAAAACCACCGGCGAAAAAGACCCCGGAAATATGGCAATCGAGCAGTTCGAGGAACTATGCAACAAATACAAAGGCAAAATTAAACAGCTTATCCCGCCATTCTCCGCCGCTAAACTTGATGGGCAAAAGATGTATGAAAGCGCCCGCAAAGGGGAGGCTACTCCCGAACGATTTAAGGAAGTCGAATTTTATGAGCTTGAAATAGTTGCGTTCAACTGGCCTAATGTCACCTTGGACGTGGCTTGTTCGGCGGGGACATATGTTCGAAGTCTGGCGCATGAGATGGGGCAGATGGTTGGTTGCGGCGCCTATCTCACAAACTTGATTAGAACCGGGATTGGCGCGTTTAAGCTCGAACAGGCGATAACCTTACGCGAATTGGAAAAAGCCGTGGAAGTCAGCGATTTCAGCATGATAAAATCGTTATGGGAAGCTATGCCGGAAAAGCCCCGAATATTCGTTCGTCCCGAATATATCAAGTCGATTATCGAAGGCAGGCCGTTTATAAAAAAATACTTATCGCGCACCGAGTATCGCGGCCCGGGCGGTTGTTTATCATTATTGTTGGATTCTGATAGCAAAGTAATCGCGCTGGCTCAATTAAATTATAGCTGGGGAAGTTTTGATAGGCTTGATAGTCGTGATGTCCTCGGCAAATATGTGAGAATTATCGATGAAGGTCATCTGCGGCAAGAGTCAGCTTGAACGGGAAAAATTGGGGGAAACCTCAGTTACGGTTGGCACATTCGATGGCGTTCATCGGGGTCATAAGGCTTTGTTAAAAAGATTAGCCGATGCCGCCAAAGAAACCAATTCACGCGCGACATTACTGACTTTTGACCCACATCCGCAACTGATTTTGGGTCGCAAAGGCTGTACCGAAGTATTAAACACAAAAGAGGAAAAATTACGGCTTCTCGCGGAATTAGATTTGGATTTGGTGGTCATCCTTGAGTTCAATCAGCAACTGGCATCCCTTGATGCCGAAAGTTTTATCGAGAGGATTTTAATAGACCATCTTAACATGAAACATTTCGTAATCGGTTATGACCATTCTTTTGGCAAAAACCGTCAGGGGAATTATGAGATGGCCAAATCGTTGGCGGAAAAATATGGTTATTCGGTCGAAATGGTCGGGCCGATTTACGATGACGGCAAGCCAATAAAATCTAGCGCTATTCGTCGCGAACTCAAAAATGGCGATTATAATGAAGCAACCGCGATGTTGGGTTATAAATATTTCTTAACTGGAGATATTATAAAAGGATATGGCGTCGGCCAAAAACTCGGCTATCCCACGCTTAACCTGAATATTCCCCCGGGAAAACTTATCCCTAAAGATGGCGTTTATGCCGCCTGGGCAGAATTCGATGGTGCCAAATACGCGGGAATGGCTTATATTGGGGGGCGGTTGACATTTGGCGACCAAACGATTTGTGTTGAAGTGAACCTGTTTAATTTTAATGGCGACGCGCTCGGGAAATCTGTAAAATTAACCCTGGAAAAATACACGCGCTCTCCCGTAAAGTTCGATTCGCCCCAACAATTAGCGGCGGCATTGGCCAAAGATGAAAAAGAAATAAGAGAAGTGCTAAATATTTAGGAGGAAAAAGTGGCTCTAACGAAAGAGAAAAAACAGGAATTAGTCAGCAGTTTCCATCTTCATGATAAGGATACAGGATCGGTAGAAGTACAGGTTGCTATGCTGACGGAACGGGTTAATTACTTAACCGAACATTTAAAGATGCATCCCAAAGACCATCATTCCAATATGGGTTTATTGCGGATGGTCGGGAAGCGTCGCCGTTTATTGAATTATCTGCGCAATAGCGATCCCAAAGCTTATCAGGCTTTGATTGAAACTTTGAGCTTACGCAAGTAATAGCGGCCAGAGGAATTGAAAATGACATATGAACAAGTAGAAGTGGCCATTGGCGACAAAAAGCTGATTATCCAATCAGGGCATATCGCCAAACAGGCCAGTGGCGCGGCATTGGTGCGCCTGGGCGACACGGTCGTTCTGGCTACCGCTTGCGTCGGAAATCCCCCTAAAGATGGCGGCGACTTTTTTCCGTTAACCGTCGATTATCGCGAAAAAGCCTACGCGGCAGGTAAAATTCCCGGGGGGTATTTTAAACGCGAAGGCCGTCCAACCGAACGCGAAATATTAAGTTCGCGCTTGATTGACCGCCCGATTCGCCCGCTGTTCCCCGATGGCTACATCAATGAGGTACAAGTACTCGTCCAAGTACTGTCATCCGACCAGGAAAACGACTCGGATGTTCTCGGTATAATCGCGGCATCGGCCGCCTTATCGGTATCGGAAATCCCATTCTACATGCCATTGGGCGGCGTTCGCGTGGCTCATCTCGGCGATAAATTCGTGGCTTTCCCAACATTCACCGAACTGGAGGGGAACGACCTTAATATAGTTGTCGCCGGTACTAAAGACAGTATCAACATGGTTGAAGGCGGCGCGCGTGAAATCAGCGAGGCCACCATGATTGACGCCTTAACGTTCGCCCATGAATGGGTGGGGAAGGTTATTGCGGCTATCGAAGAACTTAAAGCCAAATGTGGCAAGCCAAAACCGGAAGTGCCAGCTCCATCCAGAGATCCCGAACTATTGGCCGCGCTGACCGAAATGGCGCTCCCCACAATAAAAACCGCCAACCGCACAATAGATAAACTTCAACGCCAGGAAATGATAAATAAAATGGTCGAGGAAGTTAAAACGGCGCTGGCGGAAAAATTCCCCGAAAAGGAAAAAGAAATTCTGGCCATTATCGCCGATTTCGAACGCGATGATATGCGGGAAATGATTTTATCGGAAGGGCGCCGTATCGATGGGCGCGCCTGCGATGAAATCAGACCGATTGAAATTCAGATTGGTTTCTTGCCGCGCACCCACGGATCGGCGATTTTCCAGCGCGGACAAACTCAAGCGTTGGTGGTTACCACTCTTGGCACCAAAATGGATGAACAAAAAATCGATGACTTGCTGGGCGAATCGTTCAAAAGCTATATGCTCCATTATAATTTCCCGCCATCAGCCACCGGCGAAGTCAAACCGATTCGCGGTACAGGGCGCCGGGAAGTCGGACATGGCGCGCTGGCCGAACGGGCAATCGAACCGGTGATTCCAGCCGAGACATCGTTCCCCTATACGATTAGAATAGTATCTGACATCATGGAATCGAATGGCTCATCCTCAATGG
>CAZTNJ010000154.1:0-2845 GCA_964614835.1 uncultured Ignavibacteria bacterium
CCCAAAAACCAACTAACCCTCCTCCCACCTTAAAATTTTTCGGGGAAACTCATCCCCCAATATCCCTTGACATAAATATCATCTCAACATAAAATCCCCTTATGGCTATTTTGCGAAAAATCGCACTGATAATAACTTTCGTTTTCATATCTATTTCATCAGTATTAATGGCCGCCACCCTCGAAATCACCGACCGCCCCAACGATGACGGCACCGGCCTAATTATCAGCTGGGATATCCCCGGATTTGTCGCGCCCAAGTTGGACAGCACCTACAAGTACACGCTTCAAGAGGCGGTTGCCGGAAGCGCCGAATACAAAGATATCGAAACGATTACCACCGCCAAAGGCCAAAAAAGCCGTGGTGGTCTGCGCGATACGCTTTCATATAACTATCGCCTTAAAATCGTCGGGCCATCAGGCGAATCGTATTCGCCGACCGCAGGACCGTTCACGCCCGAACAGAACTGGTTCCATACCGGGCGTATCAATGTGATTTTCGGCGTGGTGATAACCGGCCTGCTGGTGGGGCTATTCATATTATATGGCAAGCGCGGCGGCCAGATGTACATGCGGCCAATCGCCGGACTCAAAGCGGTCGATGAGGCAATCGGGAGGGCCACCGAAATGGGCAAGCCGATTCTCTATTCGGCGGGGCGAGGCAGTGTCACCCGGTCAGCCACTATCGCCAGCATGAATATTCTCTCGACCGTGGCGCAGAAAGTCGCCGAATACAACACGCCGCTGATATTCCCCAACAACGATCCGGTTGTGATGGCCGTAGCGCAGGAGGTCATGGCGGAAGGCTACAGCCGCGCCGGTCATCCGGAAAATTTTAACCCCGACAACATCTTTTTCGTGACCGATTCGCAATTCGGCTATGCGGCGGCAGTCGATGGGATAATGCTTCGCCAGCGACCTGCCACCAATCTGTTTTTTGGCACGTTCGAGGCCGAATCGCTGATTCTGGCCGAAACCGGCAATTCGGTCGGCGCGATTCAAATCGCCGGCACCGATTCATCCATACAGATGTCGTTCTTTATAGTCGCCTGCGATTATGTGTTGATAGGTGAAGAACTATTCGCCGCCTCGGGCTATTTGTCCGGCGATCCGGCAATTTTGGGAAGCTTGAAAGGCTCGGATTATTCCAAGATAATCATTATAATTGTACTGATTCTGGGAGTGATTCTGACGATGTTAAACTTTAATTTCGTTTTAAGATGGTTGGCCATTAGCTGATATGAGACGGCAAATACCTTTAGCGATTTGTTTTGTGGTTGGCATGTTTATGCTGGTGCAATTTTTCATTCCCAGCCGGCCATCGGTGCGAGCATATGAGATGGTGGTCGATTGGACCCAAACGATATTCGTGTTTACGCTGCTTGTCGGCGTTACCGGGATGGTGAAATATCATCTTGAGAAAGTCTCGCGTAAAAAAGAGGGATTCGGCTATAATATTGTAACATTGATAAGCATTGCGATTATGGCGCTGGCGGGATTAATCTGGGGCCGGCAACACGGGCCGTTCGTCTGGATGTTCGAAAATATCCAGTCGCCGATGCAGGCTACGATATTTTCATTACTGGCGTTTTTTGTGGCGTCGGCGGCTTATCGCGGATTTAAGGCCCGCAATGTGGAAGCGACCCTGCTTTTAACGGCGGCGTTGCTGGTGATGATAGGCCGGGTACCTATCGGCGATTGGATATCGCCTTATTTCCCAAAAATCGCCAACTGGATTCTGGATGTGCCATCCATGACCGCCCGCCGCGGCATCTTTATCGGAATCGCGTTAGGGTCGATTGCGACATCCTTACGCGTGATACTGGGCGTGGAGCGGACTTATCTGGGCAAGAGTTGATATGAATTTCTGGCAAAAAGCGGTTTCTATCGACAAGCGAATCATTTACGTGGCATTGTTTATCGCGGTGGTGATTCCGCTGATATTTAATTTCCAGCTTCCTAACCGCATCACCAAAGAAGTCCAGGCCGTTTACGATTTTATCGAAGCTTTGCCGCGGGGTTCGGTTATATTAGTTTCGTTCTATCACGACACGGCCACGCTTCCCGAAATGACCCCTATGGCGCGCGCGATTCTACGCCACATTTTTTCCAGAGGACACAAAGTAATCGGCACGGCTTTTCTCGCGGAAGGCGCGGCTATCGGCAATAAGGCATTCCATTTTGTCGGCGACGAGTTCAAGTTGAATGAGGGCGAGGATTATGTTTCTCTGGGATTCCGGCCGGAAGTCAGTTCGGCGATACTCGGTATGGGCGAGGATATTTCCCGCGTTTACCCCAAAGATTACCGCGGAATACCGGTTTCCGAAATCCCTTTGATGCGAAAAGTTAAAAGCTATCGCGATATTGCCCTGATAGTATCAGTATCCGACAATGATTCCCCTAACGCCTGGATTAATCTGGCCAACGCTCGTTATCACAAGCCAGTGGCCCCGGCGGTTACTGCGGTGATGGCTACCACCTATTATCCTTTCCTTCAGGAAAAGCAGATAATCGGTATGGTACCCGGGTTGAAAGCGGCCGCCGAGTACGAGCAACTAATCAATCAACCCGGCGACGCCTCCGTTGGTATGATGGCTCAGAGCATCGCGCATCTGCTGATCGTGGCGCTGGTGATTTTGGGAAATATCGCTTATTTTGTACTTCGAAAGAAGAGGGCATGATGAATATCGGTACCTGGGTAGCCGCCCTTCTGACTTTGGCGATTTATTCATTTCTTTATAAAGATAATCCTTTTTATCGTTTCGCCGAACACCTGCTGGTCGGCGTTTCGGTCGGATTCCTAAACGAAAACCCCAAAAATAAAAATTTAATACATATAATAAAAA
>CAZTNJ010000154.1:2855-5938 GCA_964614835.1 uncultured Ignavibacteria bacterium
CTGTAATTCCTAAGATTATCTACCCGCTGTTCAACCGTCACGATTGGTTGATAATAATTCCGATTTTACTTGGCGCTTTGATGTTTACCCGGTTCTTCCCGAAAATTGGCTGGATGTCTCGTCCGGCGATGGCGCTCTATATCGGTTTTGGCGCCGGTGTGGCCATTCCCTCGGTGATGCAATCGTATATTCTGGCGCAGATAAAAGCCAGTATTTCGCCGTTTTCGAATATAGTTTCGCTGGGCCAGGCTCTCAATGCGGTTTTGATTTTGTTGGGTTTGATTTGCACGCTTTTATATTTCTACTTTTCCAAAAAACATGAGGGAATTGTCGGAATCGGAGCAAAAGTAGGAATATATTTCCTGATGATATTTTTTGGAGCTACATTCGGTTTTACCGTGATGGCCCGTATTTCGCTGTTAATCGGTCGGGCGGGATTTCTCCTTCGCGACTGGCTGCATCTGATAAAAATCGGTTAGGGGTTTTCTCATGATATCCAATTCGATTTTAAAGTCATACTGACTGGGTAAATAAAATGCGGTGTCGTCGATGTCAGGTGGCCATGAAAGAACAAAAGCGCGTTTTCCATAAACAACGCAAATGGATTTGCCCGAAATGCGGCGCGGTGCGTTTTCAAAAACCGAAAGCGGCCAGATGAGCGATTGTAAAATAATAGTTGGGACTTCCGGCTATTCGTTCGCCGATTGGGTCGGCCCATTTTACCCGGCCGGATTGCCGAAAGGGAAGATGCTCGATTATTATAAGGATCATTTTCACGCCGTGGAAATTAATTCGACCTACTACGGCATCCCTCACCCGGCGGTATTTTATAATATCGCCAAAAAAGTACCTGACCATTTTGAATTCATGGTTAAAACTCATCAATCTTTCACTCATACGCGTAAAGATTTAAAACAGAATTTCGCTGTTTTCGCTGAGGCGATGAAACCGCTAATTGAAAGAGGAATGCTGAAAGGTTATCTCGCTCAATTCCCGTTCGCTTTTAAATTTTCGCAGTCCAATCTACAATACCTGCTTGACAGTAAAGATTTTTTTTGCGATATATCGTTGTATGTGGAATTTCGACACATCAGCTGGGACAGTCCGGAAGTCTATTCGGCCTTACAAGAAAATAATATCGGCTTTTGCAGCGTCGATGAACCGCGCCTGGAGGGCCTGTTTCCACCCAAAGCTGAAGTTACCACGCGAGTTGGATATATTCGATTTCACGGTCGTAATGCCGTTGACTGGTGGCAACCGCGCCCGAACAGCGATCGCTATAATTACTCTTATAAAAAAGAGGAATTAGCCGATTGGATTAAAAGGATAGACAAGTTAAGGGAGAGGATCGACAAAGTCTATTTGTTCTTTAACAATTGCCATCTTGGCCAGGCGGTTCACAACGCCAAAATGATGATGGAAATGATGCAGTTGGAGTTTTAAAATGAGAAGTATATTTCAGACCAGAATCGTTAAAATTCTATCGATATTGATTATTATCTGGGTGGTATCGGCCGTATATTCCTACCATATCTCTTCAAGAAACGGCGATTCCAAGTATGCGTACGCGGGTTCGACAGCGAAAGAGTCCAATGTGATGTCATTAGTCTGGGATAATTTCACTCCGAAAAATTTAAAAGTGGCGGCCCGGGCCGCAATCGTAGTCGATGCCGAAACCGGCAAAGTGCTGTACGCGAAAAATCAAGATGACCAGCAACCGATCGCCAGCCTGACAAAATTGGCCACCGCTTTAGTATTTCTGGAATGCAATCCCGACCTCAACGGCACCGTTACGATTAATGCCGCCGACAAGCAGGGGGCCGGCCGCACGAAATTTTTCACCGGTGAAACAATTACTTTGAAAGATTGCCTTCATATGTGTTTGATGCGTTCCGATAACGTCGCTGCCAGGGCGTTAGCCCGCTCTACCGGTTACTCGATGGAGAAATTTGTTTACCTTATGAATAATCTGGCCTATAGACTTGGTTTGGAAAATACCCGGTTTGTCGAACCGACAGGACTATACGCCGGTAATATGTCGACCGCGGCTGACTATGTGAAATTAGCGCGGAAAGCCTTTGAAAACCCGATAATTGGCGATATTTGCGCGAAGCGAAGTTACCAGTTCAAACCTCTTAACAAGAAATTAACCCACACGCTCTACAATACAAACAGATTACTTTTCAGTAATCATAATATCAACGGCGGAAAAACCGGCTATATCAGCCAATCGGGTTACTGTCTGGCGCTTAATGCTATCGATGATTCCGGGCGGCCGATTACCGCGATTCTGCTGGGCGCGCCTTCCAATAGCCGTCGCTACAAAGACGCGGCCACATTGATGACTTTCGCCATGAACAATTGACCGAGATAGCCGATTTCGTAATTTTATAGCTGTCAGATTTATTTCATTTTGTTTTCATTCAACTTGACCGATTAAAAGCCGAACATTATATTATGCGCCGCCGAAGAATGAAATTTCGGCAAGTACGATTCGCCGGAGTAGCTCAGGTGGTAGAGCAGCTGATTTGTAATCAGCTGGTCGGGGGTTCGATTCCCTTCTCCGGCTTTTTTTGTTTTGCGTCCCCAATACTTATTAATTAAACAAGTTCACTTTTTCTCTAAATTATTATTAAAAAGTGAAGCGGGAGCAGTTTTACCGATTTTTTGTCAATGGTAGGCGTACTCCAGGCTAATTGTGAAATTTCTCGGAATATATTGAAATGTATCAGGTTATAAGGCATTTTAAGCTATTAAGCAATTGGTTTGCCAATCCGATTAAAAATATTGTTGTCAAGTAAAAAAGTTCTTGACAGAGAAAAGCTTAGTTTTATATTGCGTGTCTGTCACTTAGAGGAGTGTACCCTCCTCTAATTGGCTATTTTATGCCCATGTAGCTCAGTTGGTAGAGCACGTCCTTGGTAAGGACGAGGTCACCGGTTCAATCCCGGTCGTGGGCTAAAAGAAATAAGGCTTGTGCCAGTAAAAATGAAATTGGTTTGAACACAATAGCAGGAGTTTAAGTTCGATGGCCAAGGAGAGATTTGATCGGTCGAAGCCGCACGTGAATGTGGGAACGATAG
>CAZTNJ010000155.1:0-5799 GCA_964614835.1 uncultured Ignavibacteria bacterium
GGAGTGGATTCTTCCCTATGATGATATCAAGGCAATAATCGTATCCAATAAACGATTCTGGGTTAGCGATTGTATTTGTCGAGTTCAGAAAGCCAATCTTGGCGAGCGCTGTCATTTCCCGATTGGCTTATGTTTAAGTATGGCGCCGGATGATAATCCGAATCGCCCCGGTAATATTACTCAGGATGAAGCTTTGGATATGCTGGATCTGGCGGAAGAACTGGGAATGGTGCATTCGGTCAGCAACATTCAGGGTGGTTTAAGTTTTGTTTGTAATTGTTGCGGCTGTTGCTGCGCGATTTTAAGGGGTATCACTGATTGGGGATTGGATAAATCGGTAGTACAAACGAACTATTTCGCCGAAATTGACCGCGATACTTGTTCAGGCTGCGGCACATGTATAAGCCGCTGTCAGGTTAAGGCGATTACGCTGGTTGATAATATCGCGGTTATCGAAAAAGGCCGTTGTATCGGATGCGGGTTGTGCGTGAGCAGTTGTCCGACCGAATCGGCGAAACTGATTCGCAAACCGGAATCGGAAATTGTGCCTCCACCGGTTGATTTTACCGATTGGGAAAAGCAACGGTTGCATAATCGGGGAATAAACTAAAGTATAACGGCGTATAAGATGTAGCCGACTGGTAAGAGATATGCGGATGAAAGTAATAGTATTCGGAACGGCTCGAATCTTTATTTTATTTACTGCGATAGCGTTCGGGCAAATTAATCAAAGAGGGTTAGAATATAAACGCGAGACCTTATTCGAGACCAAACCCTGGGCCGCGCCATATTATTTGCCTCTTCAGTACGGACAGAACAATTATCATTTTGAACACAAGCAAACCGGAAGGTTAACTGTTCGTGAATCAAAGCAAGATACCGCATTTTCGCCGATGGCGCCCACCGTAGATTATTTCTGGGCATTAAATTCTGGAAATTTGGTGTTTATCGATAAAAATCAGGGGATCATGAAATCGGGGAAAATTTCGGTGCTTGATTACCGAAATCAAAGGTGGATGGATCATCTGATCTGCGAGGACTACCATGATTATTTTTGCAATATCTGGACTGGTCCTAATGATGAAGTGTATTTCAATTATTATTCATTGAAAAAACCGGCCAACTCGGATGGTTCAAGGTTTCGTTTAAAAAAATATTTCTTAGAAAAATCCGGATGGGACCATGAACCGGATTATTCGCCAATCGTGTTAGTTGGCCCATCGGCATTATTGGATATCGCTCCCAGCGGAAAAATATTTATTCATGACGATGATGCCATATCTGATACTGGCAAAGCCTCCGGACGAATATTTAGCCCAGCCGGCAAATTTGAAACAACTACCGCCGCTGATGTTGAAACTATGTACGGATTTTTCTTCAACTTTAACCGAGGGGAATCATCAGATAACGCAATAAAGTCCATTATCGAGATTGACCGCAGCGGTTTGTTACAGGAAAAGTTCGGCGGCCTGGCGAGGAAGGATTTTAACTTTAAGGCAACATTTGATAGCCTGATAATAATTTACAGCAACCATTCAATTGATAGGCATTCCGAGGACGGTAAATTTTTTCTGATAAATTTGCCATCGATAGTCGTTTTTAATCCGCGGGGCGGGCAAGCGCTTGAAATTGACCTGGCGGATAGCATCAATTCGAACTACGACTACTATAATGTATCCGATATTGCTGTCAATTTTAAGGGGGAGATATACGCGTTATTCGTATATTTTGATAATCCATATCGGATAACCGGCGATGAGATGATTGTTCTGTATAGGTGGACAAGGGAAAAGTAACGATAAAATCACTAACAGCCATAATAAGCCTCGGGGGTTAAACATGAAATCGGACGCGTTGTATAGAATCGCCAGATTTGGACTGCTGTCCGTATTGTTGTTATTCAGGCTTGGTTTCGGAGATGATCTTGGATTCAAACGTGAAATCGTGTTTGAAACAAAACCCTGGACCTCGCCTTATTATCTGCCGCTTAAATTAAGTAATGATTATTATTCATTCACGAATAATCCGATTGGCGAACTTCCATATCCGCCGGAGTCGCGCATATCTGGTTATTCGGGGATTGCCCCGTTCGTAGATTATTTTTGGGCCTTAAATTCAGGCAAGCTGGTCTTTTTAAACAGGTCAAAAAAGATCGTTTTTGTCTTAGATTCTAAACGGAAAAAGTGGAGAGAGTATTATCCCTGTAAAGAGCCGGTTGATTATTTATATAATCTTTGGGTTGGACCGAATGATGAAATCTACGCGAACATTCGTATCTATGAAAAGATAAAAAAGTATGGCCGCGTTTATGACCAGTTAAGAAAATATAACCTGACAAAATCGAAATTAATTAATCAATCGGAATTTGCGCCAATCCAGACATCGGGTTTTATGACCGATGTAACAATCTCGCCGACAGGTAATCTATATATATCCGAAATGACGTATATGACGACTAAAAAGTTTACCCACAGTCAACTTTACGATCGACGCGGAATAAATTGCGGTGAAACCACAGCCCAGGATAATACCCGTGATGGAGTAATGTTTAATTTTCAAAAAACGGTCCCTTCCGAAAAGAACGCATTTACGCTGTTAAGTTTCGATAAAGACGGTTTGCTGACGAAAAGAATTAATGAGGCTGACAACAAACGCTACCATTTTAAGGCAACTTTCGATAACCTGATTATTATATACGGCCACAGGAATAAAACATTGTCTCCGACGGGAATGCCAGCCGCATACATAAACTTGCCTTTCTTACTCATATTTGATCAAGTTGCCGAGAAAATAACCGAAATAGATATATCCCAAGATATAGACACTTCATATGTCTATTTCAGCGTTTCGGATATCAGTATCAACTACATTGGCGAAATTTACGCGATATTCGTTTATTTCAATACGCCCGGCCGGATTACCGGGAAAGAAAAAATCGTATTATACAGATGGAAAAGAGGTTAAGCCTGCCGAAAAATGGAACCTAACCGACGTCATATCGTTATAATAATACGAAGTGGGGTATTGACATTTATCTGCCGAATAATAGATTAGGTACAGGTTCTTTGAAAATTTAATGGGGGCGACAGGTTTCGACGGGTATAGTTGGTTCGGGTTGGCAAGCCGATGCCCCGGGCATCGCTAAAACCGGGAACACACAATAAGTGCCAATTCTTACGCACTTGCCGCTTAATTAAAAGCGACCATCCTGACAGGGAAGGCTTTCCGGCCTTGTTAAGGGTGACGAAT
Source organism: uncultured Ignavibacteria bacterium (assembly GCA_964614835.1). Taxonomy (GTDB): domain Bacteria; phylum Zixibacteria; class MSB-5A5; order UBA10806; family 4484-95; genus JAAYTW01. The sequence continues at coordinate 3,250 of CAZTNJ010000155.1, forward strand.
AGGAAAGCTGGCGGCGGCGGACCCACCTTAGTCCAAAGTCGCGAGAACTAAATAAGGCATGCCAATCGTAAAGCCTGGTTTCCGGCGTTTCGGTTGGCGAGAACAAAAGGAGACCTACGCTTGTAGATGACCCCTACTGGTTGTGCTCGGACGGGGGTTCGATTCCCCCCGCCTCCACCAAATTTTGGGCTTCCGTAAGTTGTTGCAGGACTTGCGGAAGCCCTTGTTTTTGGGGGCTTTAGGCGGCATTGAAAGGTTTGGTATCTTTAGGCTAATATCAATAACTTACGGGCACGTTGGTCACGATTTGGTCACGATTTTCGCAGTCGTTTTGAGCTTGAAATCTTGCAGAATTCCATATAAAATAGAAAATCAAGTATAGATTGAGGGATAAATCTGAACAAGGAGAATGAAACGTTTAACGATTAATCTCATGGAATAATGGTTATGGTAATTAATGAAACGGAATTACTACGAGATGCATATGATCAGATTCAATTTCGATTTCCTGGACTTGTCTTAGATTCTTTCAAGGTCGCTACTGATGTTGTTGATCACAGAAATTTCTGGAAGCCTCCAGCTGTCCGAACTATGCTGTTAGCTGAATCTCACGTATATACAACAGAGAGCGAAAATAGCTTCCGAATTGACTATCCCAAGGAGCTAAACCAATACAATCTTCCTCAAAATTTCGTTCGCCTTGTGTACTGCCTCGCATATGGCGAACAATTACTCTCTCCACAAACGATAAAGAATACCGGCACATGGCAATATTGGAAAATCTTTGCTGCCTGCGCTTCAGATACACCAAAAATTGATTATAGTCCTGTATTGAAATGCAATAATTATTCTGAACAAAAACGGATTTTGGATAAATTTTCAATTTTGCTGAAGCTTAAGGAAAAGGGTGTCTGGCTGGTCGATTGTAGTTCTGTTGCTCTTTATGGGCGGGCTGGGAAACGTACGAGCAAGCAGAAACGAGACATCTTGCGGATATGCTGGGAGACTTATATTCGTTCCCTTATAGAGGAAACCAAACCGAAATTTGTATTAATTATAGGAAAACGCGTTGGGAAAATTGTAGAATCCGATCTAATAAGAATGGGGATACCAACTATGGTACAGCCTCAGCCCCAAGCTAGACTTTCTTCGGAAAAACAAGCACAGGTATTACAAATCTATCAACAAATCTGTAATAGGAATATAGATTAACTGACCAAAAATTTAAAACGGCAGCTTTTCCACCGCCGCCTTATGAATTTCTGGCGATAGATGAGAATATATCATGGTGGTTGCGATGTCCGAGTGTCCCAAAAGCTCCTTGATAACGGGTATCGGAACGCCAGCCATGGCCAGGTGCGAGGCATATGTATGTCGCAGATCGTGTAAAGTTCCTCTCATACCGAGCTCTTTGATAAGCGCCGCAAAGCGTTTGTAAAGCCTGTGTTCGCTTGTGAAAGGCCTATATACAAAATCGTCTGGTGAAAATTAATCTTTACATTTCTAAAACCCATTGTTTTTCAGTCCGAAATCATTCTCCGGAATATTTGGAAATTGAATCACCGACTATATTTAGGCGCGCGAAATTTTGTTTTTCTTTTTAATTCCTTATACTATAATTGTTGATCAGGAAAAGGAGAAACATATGGAACCAATTCTGATAGGAAAATCAAATCGCGATTTGTACCTACTTCCCCGGATGGCTAACCGTCACGGGATGATTGCTGGAGCGACAGGCACCGGCAAAACTGTCACGCTTCAGGTGATGGCCGAGCAATTTAGCGTATTAGGCGTGCCTGTGTTTTTGGCCGATGTGAAAGGCGATTTGGCTGGCATGAGTCAACCGGGCGGCGGAAATCCCAAAGTGGAAGAAAGGCTCAGGCTCCTGCGATTGGAATCAAGACCATATTCGAGTTTTCCGGTAAGATTTTGGGATTTATACGGCCAGCAAGGACACTCGATTCGAACCACGGTGTCAGAGATGGGACCGTTATTACTGGGACGGCTCTTGGGTCTTAACGAGGTCCAGGGGAGCGTCCTTAGTTTGGTCTTTAAAATCGCCGATGATTCCGGCCTGCTTCTATTGGACTTGAAAGACCTTCGGGCAATGCTAAAATATGTCTCTGACAATAGCAGGCAATTTCAGGTCGAATATGGCAATGTATCATCGGCCAGCGTTGGGGCGATTCAACGGGGATTGTTGGAGCTCGAACAGCAAGGGGGCGATAAAATTCTGGGTGAGCCGGCTTTAAATCTCGACGACATTATTCAGAGCGATGATAAGGGACGCGGCTTCGTAAATATTCTGGCGGCCGATAAATTAATACAATCGCCTCGCGCTTATACCGCTTTCCTATTGTGGTTGTTATCTGAACTTTATGAAACATTGCCGGAATCAGGCGATCTCGACAAACCAAAACTGGTGTTTTTCTTTGACGAAGCGCATCTGCTTTTTGATGATGCCCCTAAAGTCTTACTAGAAAAGATAGAGCAGGTGGTTCGGCTGATTCGGTCAAAAGGGGTAGGTATTTATTTTATCAGCCAGAATCC
>CAZTNJ010000156.1:0-2965 GCA_964614835.1 uncultured Ignavibacteria bacterium
ATTAGCCCGGCTTTTGAAAAAGTTCACGAAGCATATATCCAGCTGGCGATGTCGGCCAAGTAAACTATAAACTTGTTAAAACTTCAAGGCGGGTTCGATTCGAGCCCGCCTTTTTTATAGAAGACATCGGTCTACTTAAGCCATATGGCAGGAACAATTTATTGACGATTACTTATAACAAAATATGAGCATTAAAGGCTTGACGTTATTCATAATAAATTTATATTACTTAAGATAAGCATAATACTTGAATTTTTAATGAAATAAAAAAAATTCTTGATTTAAAACCAAGAGGAATAAAAATGAAAGCAATAATCTTCGTCCTGTCTATTATAGCGGTGCTTATGATCGCCAGCACCGGGTTTGCCGCAATCAATATCTATGTTGGCGGGAACTTCACCGGCACCACCTGGCACGACACTATCTACGCGCCAATTAACGCTAATGTCGATGTGCCGGTGTATTTCGATTTTTCGACAGAACCGACCGCCTATGTAGCCAATGTCCATCTGCCCCTCGGCGTTAATGACACCTATATCGATTCCATTCCGGTCGCGCTTTGCAGTTACGATTTTTATCCGTTCAACGCCTGGGATGATGCTTCGTTTCTGGCTCGCTTTGAGTCATCCCCGCCGAATCCCCCGGGCTATCGCAGTCGTTCGTTTTTAGGATTTGCCGATTTAGGCGGCCAGGCCAATCCCTGGCTCCACTACGAAAGTATCACCCATGGATTGACATTTAAAATCCACATCCGCAATAATCCCGGTTGGATTGGCACAACGGTTAGCGCTTTACGGGATGGCGTAAGCTCCACTCTGGCCGGCCCATCGTTAGGAGATACAGTTGGCGGTTCCGGCTATACTACCGTTATTCATTACGCGTACTTGCATTTTACGGCCGGCTCGGCGGCAAACGAAACGCCTATCCTACCCAAAGCGTTCAGCGTGGCGCAAAATTATCCGAATCCATTCAATGCCAAAACGACTATTAGTTTCATTCTACCAATTGCGGCCAATGTTACGGTTACTATTTATGATACTGAGGGAAAGGTCGTTCAGACGATTAATGCTGGTCAAATGGAAGCCGGTACGCGGTCGGTTGTTTGGGATGCCGGTAAGGTTGTTAGTGGCGTCTATTATTATAAAGTAACAGCCGGCGATTTTTCCCAGACCATGAAAGCGACGGTACAGAAGTAGAAGCATCTTTATTTGCAGACCTTTTCCACAGACAATAATTCTCCTAAAAAGGCGGCATTAGTAAATGTCGCCTTTTATCTTTTACTGGATAATCATATTTTCGCCGTTTCTTACATACTATTTGACAATTCCCTAATTTTAGTTTAAAACAATGCGTGCTTAAAAGTATCAAAAAAGCCAGGCGCGGCAGCGGTGATTTCTTTTCGAGGTTATGGCACTGGTTCTTCCCTACCGCCGATGAAATCCGCTGGGCGCTGGAACAGAGTATCCCGCCTGACGAACGTATCGAATGGTTTGTCCGAGATGCTAAAATTACAAGCCTGCGGGTAGCCATTGCCACCACCAATCGACACCTTGTGATACTAAGCCACTTCATGATAAGGCGATATTACAACTTTCATCCCTGGAACAAACTTAAGGATCTCAATCTTGTCGAGGGTCCTCTGAGTTCCAAAATCAAGATTATCAGAACCGACACTAATAAACGTCTCGTAATTAGGCGTATCGAGACCGAACGGGCTCGCCTTCTGGCCGGCCATGCCCGTAAGATGATCGCCATTCACGAAGCCGACAAAATTGCCCTGGGCAAACAATGCCCCCGCTGCAAAGAACTGGTTAAATATACCGCGAATGTCTGTCCAAATTGCCGTCACGAATTTTCACCTCAATCGGCCCCGGCAATTCCTCCCCATCCACCATCGGCAAAAAAACCTGATAATCCACCGCAGCCTCCAAGTCCACCCGGGCCCAATCAAGAACCGAAGAAATCATAATCATTCCGATAGTGTTTCAATTTCCCTTGGGCTGCTTGTCTTTGGATAATTCTCTGGCCGTCTTTGCGACAGGTTGCGTTTCCGGCTTTGATTTTTCAGCAAGTTTAAATATTCTTTTACTATTACATCCTGCGATTCGAATAATTTTTCGGTAATCTGGATTCCCAGTTCCAAAGCCCCCCTCATTATATCGGCGTGGGAGTAGCCGTATTTTTCGGAAAGCGACCTGATTTGATTTTTCAGCCGCTGACCGATCCTGATTTGTATCAGGTGCCAATCGTTGGTCATTGCTTATCCTTTCTGATGGTATTCTATGTGATATTTCAATAAAATCGGCGGATTGATTTTAAGCCCGAATTACTTTAATAACGCCTGTTTAAACAACCGCCAGCTTTGAGAATCGGGCTTTTCTTGAATCATCTTATCGATTTCAGGGCGTCTTTTATGAAAGCAAATCGGGCAGGCGGGTATTAGCTTGCCAATGGCGGGCCACCTTTCTGCGGCCACTTTTTTCAGTGAATATTTCAGCGTCGTTTTTGCGGCCGAAAGGAGTTTGCGGATTTGTTTAGGCGATAGGCCGGTTTCTATCACTATTTGTTCAAATGAGGCATCCTCAAAATAATACATGCATATAATCGTTTGCTGGGATTGTGGCAGTCGCTTTATCGCCGCTCGGACTGATTCCTTTACCTCGTCTAAATCTTCGCGATCGGTAACGGTTAAGAGATTACGATTGGCCAATTTGGCCAGGCTTTGGTGATCCACAAATTCGATTCGCATGTTTCTCCTTTTTTATAGGAGGATACAAGCAATCCGAAAATTCCCCTATCACCTGATAGTCATCTAAAAATCACTTTTAATGATCCGCGCCAACATATTACAAATCATTACGTTATAATAATTTCTTGACATTCGGAAGGGCCGCTATTATTATTTTGGTGTAAACCGGTATATCGCCGCTAACTCACCGGTCCCATAATAATCATTTACAAGGTT
>CAZTNJ010000156.1:2975-5776 GCA_964614835.1 uncultured Ignavibacteria bacterium
TTTATTACACCGGAAAATCGGTTATTACAGGATTTATTCGTTCATTACAGCGGAATAGCTGGTAAGGGATATAAATCTTTAATTCGCGGCCAAAATGTTTATTTCGAAATCGGCAACGGCCGAAAAGGACTTCAAGCAATTAATGTCATGATTTTGAATCCGATACAGAAGCCAGAAATCGATTATGATGCCGATTCGATTGGGAATTTAAAATAGCTTAGAGCGCGATTCGAGTTTCGGTTTTTACGGCCTTGCCTATGGCCGCGTTTTTTCGGAAGAACGAAAACAGGGCAATACTTGAGCACAGATAAAGCCCTATAGTCGTAAGCATCACCGGCACAAAACCGTGATGTTCAATTAATCTTCCTCCCAGGTACGTCGATACCATCCAGGCCATGTTCCATGATAATGCCAGAAGGCTATTGGTTCCCGCGTGATGTTGCGGTTCGGTTTTTTCCATGGCGAAATTATTGTACAATGGCGCCGCCATGTTCATCAAACTACCCCTGAACCAGAATGCCAACGCTACAGGGGCCAGATGATAATTAAAGGCCAATACTATAAAAAACGGGATTGAGGCTATTTGTGAGAAACCGACCGTTTTTATCAAGCCGATTTTTTTGGCGATTGCCGGTCCGGCCAGAAACCCGAAAACGGTGAAAAGTTGACCCACTGAATAAATTTTACCGATTTCAGCTGTGTTCAGCCCAAAGCGACTTGAGAAATACAAATTTATAAAAGGAATCGTGAATCCGGCTCCCAGCCCTATTAGAATATTGGGAGTGCATAATTGAAATGTTGTTTTCCAATCGCGCGCGCTTATATAATCGCGAAAATTAATCCTGCCTTTACGAATCGGTTCAGGCGTTTGTATCCGCGAATAGAATATCACCGATACGATTGCCATAACCGCCCCGGTCATGAATGCTATCCGATACCCAAGCAATATCGATAAGCCGTAATTCACCATCAGATGCGGGATATAGCCTCCGATTAGCGCGCCGAAAAATCCGGCGGTCATGTCGAGCGCGTGATTGACGCCGTACAGATAAGTACGTTCCACCGATGTCGAATTGCGCATAAAAAACGGCGAAACCGCCACAAAATGAAGGTTCACCATCGCTCCGGCCGTGGCCGAGAACAAACATATCAGCCAGACCGGTCGTACCCAAACCAGACAGATATCGGCGACTGCCGTGATAAGCGCCGCGAATATCATCGCCCGGTTGATACGGACATGGTCGATAATCATTGCGGCCGGGATCGCGATTATGGCGGTTCCCAGCGCCCCGAAAGAATTGATCATCCCGATTGTGCCTTCGTTGAGGCCAAGTTGCTTAAAATATAGGTTTAACATAGTCCAATAGATGGCCATATAGAAACCCATAAAGAATGATCCGCCGAGGAAAAAACGGGCGTTGGTGGAAAACAGTTTGATGTGGCTGAGGTAATCTTTGATTATTCGTTTCGGCATTCCGCGACCCAACTCAATATAGCGATGAAAATAGCATAAAGGGAATAAATTTGCCAAGATGAATTTGTGCGGTCAAGTGCGGAGACCTGGCTGCACTGTGAACGGCAGATGTCCACATCTGCCGTTTATCCCGGCAGTTGAGGACAACCGCCGGGCACAAGGACATGTCATGCCCGCGCGGGCGGGTATCCAGTATTGGGCGTATGGCTATTCGCCCCTACGCGAAATCTATAAAACAGATGTTACAATTCAAAAACGGTTTTGCCTGATACGATAGTCTTGGCCACACGGCCTTTGAATTTCTTACCGACAAAAGGCGAGTTTTTCGAAAGCGATTTGATATCGGTTTCGGCAAATGTCCATTCGTGATCGGGATCGATAATGGCGATATCGGCGGGCAGATCGACCGCGAAACGCCCGGCCGGGATTTTAAGAATTTGCGCCGGATTGAGCGTCATCAGCTTGATAAGCTGCGGCCAATCAAGCACGTTCCTATGGACAAGTTCTGTCGCAACAACCGCCAGCGCCGTTTCCAAACCGATTAAGCCAGATGGGGCGTAATCGAATTCGAGCGCTTTCTCTTCCCATGCGTGCGGGGCGTGGTCGGTAGCGATAACATCGATAACGCCGGATGCCAACGCTTTCTTAAGCGCGGCCATATCTTTTTTGCCGCGAATCGGCGGATTGACTTTCAGATTGGTATCGTAAGTTTTCAGGCAATCATCGGAGAAAGCCAGATAATGCGGGCAGGTTTCGGCGGTTACTTTGATTCCCTGCTTTTTTGCGTCGCGAATCAACTCGATACCGCCCATCGAGGTCACATGCTGGATATGAATTTTCGAATCGGTGTATTGGGCCAGCATCAGGTCGCGGGCAATCATGAGTTCTTCGGCGATACGAGTGGCGCCGCGTAAACCCAGCGATGTCGAATAGAAGCTTTCGTTCATCACGCCGCCATCGGTGAGATCATCGTACTGGCAATGGGTAAGCACGGCCGCGCCGAGCATGCGGCAATAATCCAGCGCCCGCCGCATGATATTGCCGTTTTGAACCCCGGAGCCGTCATCGCTGAACGCGACCGCGCCGGCTTCCTGCATGTCGGCCATCTCAGCCAGCTCTTTTCCTTGCCGGCCTTTGGTAAGCGCGCCGACCGGATAGACATTCACGACCGCCGCTTTGGCTTTTTCCAAAACGAATCGTATCTGTTCCTGATTATCAAGCGCGGGATCGGTATTTGGCATGCATGCAATCGAGGTAAATCCGCCAGCCGCCGCCGCAATCGCCCCGCTCTGAATTGTCTCTTTGTATTCGTAGCCGGGTTCGCGCA
>CAZTNJ010000157.1:0-5774 GCA_964614835.1 uncultured Ignavibacteria bacterium
CAATGACTCCATATAAGGAATTACTTTGCTTACGCCCATTCCCTCGCGGCCGCCATCCATAAGAAGTGTAGTGCCATCTGGGCCGATTACCAGCACCGATGTTCCCCAGCCGACATTAATATAATGAATTTCCAACAATCCCGATGGCGTAAACGCCGCCGCGCTGTTGACCAGAGTTGCAAATAACAAAATCGGAAATAGAACATAAATCGCGGTTCTTATATTCCTTACTGACTCAAGACTTTTTTTCATCACTACTCTCCCGGAAACGAAATTACTCTCACCGTTTCCCTTATCGGTAATATAACCCACATAATACAATAAACAAGCAAAATAGCCGGGCTGGTTTCGAATATTTCGCGATTATCATTTTTGCTACCACCCGTAACTCTTTAATTTACATCAGTTTTATAAACATGACCATTCTTTAATTCAATCTGTCTGCAACAAGCGACATCTAACAAATGACGATCATGGCTGATAATTAAAAACGTGTGTTCTTCGTCTGCGATTATCCAATCGATAAAATCCGCCGCCGCCTGCGGGTCCATGGCTGCAGTGGGTTCATCAAGAATTATGATTTCAGTATCCATCGCCATAATTCCAGCCAGAGCAGCCCGGCGTTTTTGTCCGCCCGATAAAGTAAAAGGATGACGATGGCGAAGTCCCGCCAGATTAAAATGTCCGATATATCGATCGACTCGCGTCCCTATATCATCATAACCAAGATTTGTCGGGCCAAACGCGATATCCTCATCAATAGTATGGCCAATAAGCGCCCTTTCCGGAAATTGCATCGAAAATGAAATTGTCCGGCGGAGTTTTTGATTTGATATCTGTTTAATTGGAGTATCGTTCAGCAGGATCTCCCCTTTATCTTGTTTTAATAATCCGGCCAGTAACATACCCAAGGTCGATTTGCCTGCTCCGGAAGGACCAAACAAGCCGATCTTTTCCTTTGGATAAATATCCAGATTAATATTTTTCACTATCGGATTAAGCTTGTCATAAGAATAGGATACATCGATTACTTGTAGAATCGGTTTTATATTTGGGATTTTTTTTACTTCCGGGATAGTGCCGCCGACACCTGATTTGCGTTTAAGAGGGGTGGGAAATAATCGGTTATTTGCTTTATGGGCAGAATCATCAATAAACTGTTTGGTTGACCCCAGGAATAGCTGATGGCCATTTTCCAGTATCAAACATCGGTCGGCATTCTCGGCCATATCGGGAAACTGGCTGATTAATATGATTGTGGCCTTTCCTCGTTGGCTTTTGATAAAATCCAATAACGCCAATCGCGATTCTTTATCGAGATGGGAATCCGGCTCATCCAGGATTATTACGGCGGGATCGGTTACCAGTGCCGTTGCCAGCGCCAGCGATGTTACCTGCCCGCCCGATAGCTGGTCCGTTTTGTTATCGAGCAGCTTTTCCAGGCGGAATTGTTTAGCCATTGCTTCCACTTTTGAACTGATTTGACCCGGCGGTATTTTTCGATTTTCCAGCGGGAATGCGATTTCCTCTCGCACTGTCGGCATCAAGATTTGATTTTGCGGTTCTTGAATGATCATCGCCACATCCGAAAATATGTCGCGTTCATAATTAATGATAGTTTTGCCTCTATATCGAATCTCGCCAATAAAAGGGCCAGCCAAACCCGCCAGAAGTTTGGCCAAGGTAGATTTACCGCTGCCATTACCGCCAAGTATAGCCAAGCATTCGTTTTCGTAAATATCGAACGACAAATTATCCAGCGCGAGAACGAATTGGTTATCTGAAGACTCCCCCACCAGCGGATATTTCAGCGTGATATTTTTAAGAGAATACAAAGGGTTCATAGTTATCATTCAGGATATATCAATATTGTATTGTACTTGCCTTCCATTAGTTAGGCGCAGCATGCTGCGCCCCTACGCGAAAATTAGGAGGCGTATTGCCATATGTTCCTACCATTTTTGTGGGTAGAGCCCCCTGTGGTCTTGACGCTATCTGGATTCCCGCCTGCGCGGGAATGACAAGTTGCGTTATGGCTCAGCATTTGGTCGATCTTTGCAAATGACATCCAGGCGCCAAATCGTGTCATAGACATATTCATTTTGCCCCTACGCGACAATTAGAGGGGGTAATGTCATACGTTCCTACCGTTTTTGTAGGGGGCGCAGCATGCTGCGCCCCTGCGCGATAATTCCGGGCGAATGCAATTCGCCCCTACGCGAATTCTCTCCCAAAATAAAAAAGCCGCGGATCGATTTTGCGACCGTCGCGGCTTAATTTACTACCAAACTCTACCAACTCACATCGAGATTTTTTGCCGCCAGAGCTTCATCCAAACGGCCCACCGGCGTATTATGCGGCGCCGATTTGATAATCTCCGGGTTTTCCTTAGCTTCTTTCGCGATTTGCTTGAGCACATCTATAAAGTAATCAAGCGATTCCTTGCTTTCGCTTTCGGTTGGCTCAATCATAAGCGCTTCATGAACAATTAGAGGGAAATAAACGGTTGGGGCATGCATTCCAAAATCGAGAATACGCTTTGCCATATCGGCGGTTTTAATTCCATAAGCAAGTTGCTTATCGCCGGAAAGCACGAATTCGTGCATACAGGGATAGTCGAATGGGAGCGCGAAATCGTGCTTGAGATTTTCCTTTAAGTAATTAGCGTTAATTATTGCTGTTCTTGAGATATCGAGTAATCCTTCCGGCCCGTTCTGTCGAATATAAGCATATCCCCTTACGTTAGAAGCGAAATTACCATAGAAACCGTGTACCTTGCCGATAGAATCAGGACGATTGGAATCAAGTACGTAACTATAACCCCCAGCTTTTTCGGTTTTGCGGGTTACAACCGGCGATGGCAAAAACGGTTCGAGAATCGCTTTAATGCCGATTGCTCCGCCACCCGGCCCCCCACCGCCATGAGGAGTCGAAAATGTCTTGTGTAAATTGAAATGGACCACATCGAAACCCATATCGCCGGGGCGGGTGATACCCAGCAACGCGTTCAAGTTGGCCCCATCCATGTAAAGCAAGCCGCCACATTCGTGAACGATTGCGGCGATCTTCTCGACATTGGTTTCAAACAAGCCGAGTGTGCTGGGATTGGTGAGCATGAAACCGGCGGTTTCGTTATCGCATACTGTGGCAAGTTTCTCGATATCGACTCCCCCCTGCGGGTTCGACGGTATCTTAACCGTGTTGAATCCAGCCAGCGTTACCGAGGCCGGATTCGTGCCATGCGCCGAATCGGGGATGATTATATTCTTACGCTGGGTCTGTTTGTTTTTTTGATGGTAGGCCCTGAATAATAGTAACGCCGTAAATTCTCCATGGGCGCCGGCCACCGGCTGTAATGTCACATAATCCATTCCCGAAATTGTCGCCAGCATTTCCTGCAGGTTATACATCAATTCAAGCGTACCCTGCACGTTATCGACCGGAGCATGCGGGTGAGCGTTCGCGAATCCCGGTAAATTGGCCATGTCATCGTTAATTTTTGGATTATATTTCATTGTGCACGAACCAAGCGGATACATCCCTTTGTCGATATGATGGTTCTTGATCGACAACGACACAAAATGCCGCACAATTTCCGGTTCGGAAAGTTCTGGTAGTCTCGGCTGGTCTTTACGTAAACAGCTCGATGGCAGTATCGATTCCGGCCCCTTATAATCGGGCGGTAATTTCGGAAGCGAATATCCGATACGCCCGGGACGGGATAGTTCATTTAAAAGCTTATCGTACAAAACTATTTCTCCTATTTCGCATCCCGCGCCGCTTTTGCGGAATCCGCTGGAGCGGGCATGCTTCTCAAATCATCAACTCTATCGCGAACCCAATCGGCGAATTCGCCGTTCGGGTAGTTAACCAAATATTGCTGATATAAAATAATCGCTTGTTTGCTATCGCCGCTTTTGGCCATGTAGAAAGCCATCTGGCGAAGAGCATCCTCGCGTAATGAAGTGTCAAGCTGGCGATTCAAAAGATCGGTGAAATTTGCCAAACATACCGGGTAATCCCCTTTAAGACCGTTTATCACTGCAATCTCAAATAACGCTTTTAGGACATACTCGTGAGCGTCGGGAAGTCCCAGCGATAATACCTGACGATAATAACTTAGCGACTTATCCCATTCGGCACGATTGCGATACTTCTCGGCCACGGCCATGATATAATCGGCGCGGCGGGGTTCATCCTGCAAACGACTCAGATAGTCTTCCAGGGTTTCGCGTCCCTGAAGATACAACTGAATTTCGTTGTAGAAATCGGCCGGAGGATAATACCCCACAAGTCGATCGATTTCAGCGCCATCGGATTTGAACAATACGACGGTCGGATAATAATTCACGCCAAATTGCTTCGAGTTTACCGAATCGATTCCAGCATCAAGCTTGAGAAAGACGATTTTATCCGATAATTCGATAATAATTTTATCGGTAAACGTGGAATCATCCATTTTCTTACACCAGGAACATCCAGTTTTGAAGAATTCCACAAGCAGCGGCTTCTTCTCGGCTCTGGCCACTTCCTGGGCTGAACGCAAATCGGATTGAAAAGTTATCTCGGTGGGGATAACTTTCTTTTTCTGACAGCCGAATAATAAAATGCCAACAGCCAGTCCTATCGTAAATATGCTAATTATCTTCTGTATCTTCATCTGTTTCCTCTGTGAAATCCGATAGTAACCGTTGCGCCACTTCTTTGGCCTTCTCGACCAGCGATTCCGGCACATAGATACGGATACTTTTCTGTCCATACTCCAGCGGAAAAATCCTGAATTCAACAACGCCAGGATTTATTACGCAAGGAATGTTTTCCTCGGCAAATGCCTGGGATAACAACTCCGCGCCAGCCATATCGGCAGTTTTACATAGCAGCACCGGCTCGCCCTCGAATTCAATCGGGATATCATCAGGCGGGGCCTGGATATCCACCAATTCGGTATCACACTCGGGGCATTTGGCCTGTCCCAAAGGATATTCGCCGCCGCAATTTGGACAAAATGGCATATTATTTCACTTTCGTTAGCCAGTAGGCCAGTTCATCGATTTGTTCGTAAGAGATTTTCTCGGTGACTGCTATCATCAAACAACCCTTAAGGCCAAACTTGAACGAGCCAAGATCGATTCCCGCCAGAATATCGGATTTACCCAGATGGCTGATAATCCGTTTTGGCGTAACCGGCGTTTGCACCACGAACTCTTTGAAGAACGGCGTTTTGAATTTCAGCTTGTAGCCTGGTAATCCGCCGATTTTACTGGCGGCGTAGTGAGCCTTGGCCAGACACAATTCCGCCACCTGTTTCATGCCGGCTTTGCCCATCAGAGCCAGATATACTGTAGCCATTAGAGCGTAGAGCTGTTCGTTGGTGCAGATATTTGAGGTCGCTTTTTCGCGCCGGATATGCTGTTCGCGGGTCTGTAGTGTCAGCACAAAACCGGTTTTGCCATTGGCATCGACAGTTTTCGCAACCAACCGGCCCGGCATGCGACGCACTAAATCTGCCCGTACCGAAAACAAACCGAGATAGGGTCCGCCATACGATAACGGAATCCCCAGTCCCTGCCCTTCGCCAACCGCGATATCAGCGCCGTATTCGCCGGGGGTTTTCAGAATACCCAGCGAAATCGGGTCGTATCCCATTATCAGAAGCGCGCCGCTCTTTTTGATATCCATCGCGATTTCCTCGATGCTCTCGATTAGTCAAAGGAAATTAGGGCTCTGGATAATTACGGCGGCAATCTTATCGCTAAGATGCGACCTTATATAAT
>CAZTNJ010000158.1:0-5716 GCA_964614835.1 uncultured Ignavibacteria bacterium
CATCTCAGTACACAGGCAAACATGATTGCTGGCGTAGGCTCGTATAAGATACCGGGTCAGACATACACCGACACGACCAGTCAGCACTCTACTACGCAGTTCCCGAATATGTGCGTAGACTGCCATGTGGTAAAAACCGGTACGGCTCCGCATTACACCAATAGGGGTCATACATTCGAACCATCAGTTGCCCAATGCGCCGGCTGTCATACCGGAGCTACCAGCTTCGACATTGGCGGAATCCAAACGGAAATCCATAGCTTGATGGATTCATTGGAAGCGCTTATTCTTAGGAATACCGAATTGACCAGTATGGAAGACGTGGGCGATACTTCGAAATCTACATTATCCGAACGTCGGGCCGCCTGGGCCTGGTTCTTTGTTGAAAACGATGGATCGTTCGGAATTCACAATGCTGAATATGCCAGAACACTACTGACTAATTCCATTAATTCTCTTAACGCAAGGGCTGGAATAGGCGATCTCGCGGAAATCAAAGCCCATTAGAAAATAGGGTACACTAAATAATAAAAGCTCCTTCAGGGAATCCCGGAGGAGCTTTTTTATTGAATCGGTGTAGCCGCTATAATTATTGGGTAGTATCGGTGTTATTGTTTCCGCCATTTTGGGCCGCCGAATGTAAATCCGAGCCATCGAGTTTTATCGGGCCATCATCGGTAAGCACGATTATCGCGATACGCCGATTACGGGCATCCTCGGGATGGTCTTTGAGACGCGGTTGTTTGTCGGCATATCCACGGATTTCCCAAATTTGTCCATGGCGAAGACCATTTTCCTCCATCAGTCTTCTGGCGCTATTCGCGCGGTCGGCGGACAACTCCCAATTCGTATATTTGGTTTTAGATACGAATTGACGGGAATCAGTATGCCCCTCGATTACGACTTTATTATCAAGCTTCCCCAACTCTTTGGCAATCAGGGTTAATATTTCTTCGCCCCAGGCAGAAAGCGTCGCGCTCCCCGATGCAAAAAAATATGAGGAATCTTCCTTTGACTTCATCGCTTCCATTAATTGGATTTTAAGTCCCTCGGGAGTCAACTCGATTTCAACCAGGTTTTTCATTGCCGCGAAACCGGCCAGACCGTTTAATGCCTCTTTAATATGTTCGCTTGCCTGTTTTAATATTTCTTTGGCTTGTTCCGGGGTTCGGGGTGGAGGCGGGCCATTTTTTAGAATAGATTGACCGCCTTTAAGCATCGACTGACTGCCTTTAAGCATAGCCCCACCGGCTTTTTTGCCATACCCGGCCGGATCATTAAAATAACCGGAAACCGCCTCTTTTATAGGCTGACTTTGGGCAACGATCCACATAACCAAAAAGAAAGCCATCATAGCGGTAACAAAATCGGCATAGGCGACTTTCCAGGCGCCGCCGTGATGACCGCCGTGGCCCCCTTTTTTCTTGATAATTATTATGGGTTGTTGTTCGTCGTTTTCCGGCATCTGCTAACCCGATTTTTCTCTGGTGGCTTTACAGGCGGTTTCTAATTCGATGAAACCAGGACGTACATCCGAAGATATCGACCGGCGAGCGAATTCAACCGCTATGGATGGCGCCATCCCTTTATGGAAACCAAGGAGCGCTTGTTTAATAACTACGTAATATTGCGACCATTCTTTATTCATATTTTCCATGTTGGAGGCTAGCGGGCCGACAAAACCATAGGAAAGAAGGATACCCAGAAAAGTACCAACAAGGGCCGCGCCGACCTTGTGGCCGATCTCCTCAGCCGGACCGCCAATCGCCCCCATCGTGATAACCACGCCAAGTACGGCGGCCACGATACCGAGTCCGGGAAGGGAATCTCCCAGTTTGTTTAAAGCGATAGGTGAACGCGAGGTTTCCTCATGATGAGTATCCAGATCGGTATCGATAAGCGATTCCAGGTCGTGCGACGGCACACCGCCTGATAAGATCAATCGCATGGTATCGACGAAGAAATCTAACAGGTGATGATTACCCAGAAATTCAGGGTATTTGGTGAGGATTTTACTTTCTTGCGGTTTTTCGATATGCGCTTCCATGGCCACCAAGCCATCTTTGCGCGCCGCCTGAAAAACCTCATAGAGCATGACAAGAATTTTGGTATAGGAATCTTTGCTGGGCGGTGATTTTAAGGTTCCCATTATTTGTGCGATCATCTGCTTTAAAACTTTGGTGGGCAAAGATATCAACAGCGACCCCAAACCGGCTCCGCCAATAATCAAAAACTCTGCGGGCTGGAATAAAACCAGAACCTTACCGCCTTCCCAAATGAATCCGCCGATGACCGCGGCGGTCACAATAGCGGCACCTACAATTGCAAGCATATATGACCTTCCGTTATCGTCTTATTCACAATTCTTCCCTCTAAACATAATTTTCGTCATATTTAGAGTAAAATAAAGCGCCAGAATGAAATTTAAATCACCATTGAAATGAGTTTCAGTTTGACCCGCCTATCGGATAAGAATAGATTTAAGCATCAGTTGTGTTTGGTACGCGCTCATCGAGAATCTCGCGGACTTTTTTAGATAGGCTTATAGGTGTAAACGGTTTTTGGATAAAGGCGTTCATAGAATCGAGCACTCCATGCCGGAAAATGGCTTCATCGGTGTACCCGGACATGAATAAGACTCGCATATCGGGTCGTTCCAGTTTGAGCTTGTCTGCCAATTCTCTCCCATTCAGTAATGGCATTATCACATCGGTCAACATAAGATGAATGACTCCATTATATTTCCTGCTGACAGTAATCGCTTCCTCACCATTGCTCGCTTCCAGAACCGTGTAGCCTCGACGCACAAGTATCGCGAAAGCTAAGTCACGTAATGAGCTTTCGTCTTCGACAAGTAATATTGTTTCGGTGCCGTCCAGCGATTCGTTTAAGGCTTCAGACTGGATGCTGATTGCCTTATCGTGATTGATCTGGGGGAAATAAATTTTAAAAGTCGTGCCTTTACCGGGTTCGCTATAAACCCAAATATTACCGCCGCTTTGTTTGACAATTCCGTAAACAGTAGACAGGCCAAGTCCGGTCCCTTTGCCGACTTCTTTGGTTGTAAAAAATGGTTCGAAAATACGCGATCGGGTTTTTTCATCCATGCCGATACCGGTATCGCTTATACTCAATACGACGTGAGGGCCTTTCTGGACGTTGTCATGAGTGCGGGCATAACAATCATCCAATTCGACGTTGGCTGTTTCGATAGTAATTTTCCCGCCGTCTGGCATGGCATCCCGGGCATTGACGACAATATTCATTACCACTTGTTCAATCTGACCCTGGTCAGCCCATATTTTGCTAAGATCTTTTGTCGGGATAAAGATCATATCGATATCTTCGCCGATTAGTCGCTTGAGCATTTTTTCCATATTGCCGACGACGGTGTTCAGATTTAGTATTTTAGGCGACAAAATTTGTTTGCGGCTGAACGCCAGCAATTGGTGGGTCAGAGTCGAGGCGCGTTGGCTCGCATTTTTAATTTCCTCAAGGTCTTTGAACATAGGGTCATCGCGAGGAATTTTGGCGGCCAGGAAATCCCCATAGCCCATAATAACAGTAAGGATATTGTTAAAATCGTGAGCCACACCCCCAGCCAGTTGGCCGACAGCTTCCATTTTTTGCGATTGCCGCAGGCTATCTTCGAGGCGGCGTTTTTCGGTAATATCGCGGAAACTCCAGACCCTGCCGATGCTTTTGCCGCCCAATTTGTGGGGCTGGGAATATCTTTCGAATATTTTCCCGTCGATAAATTCGAGGGTATCTTCGCTTTCAGCATCGGGATGGGCATACAATTCTTTGACTTTATTGACGAATAAATCGGGGTATTTTAACTGGCTTAACACGAAATCAATGGCCTTTTGATCATCTCCCGACCGGATTATTTCGGGTGGGATAGACCACATATCGATAAATTTTTGATTCAGATTGACAATTTTGCCTTCGTTGTTTACAACAAGAATTCCATCGGCGGTAGATTCAAGCGTGGCGGTTAAAAGCGAAAGCGATTTGGCGAGTTCTACTTCGGCTTTGGTTCTTTCCGAGATTTCGTCGCTTAGTTCTTTGGTTCTTTCTCTTACTTTTTCCTCAAGGTGGGCATTAAGATCGATTAGTTTGTTCTGGCTGTATTGGATATTATTAACCATGATATTAAAGGCATTTGCCAGGTCGCCGACTTCGTCATTTGTTTTAATGTCGGTCCTGATTGTTAGATCGCCCCTGGCGATGTGTTGAGCTGATTTAACGATTTTCATAAGTGGTTTTGTTATAACCGCGCTGCTTATAAAAACGGCCACCATTCCGAAAATTAAGATCAGTAAGCTCACAAAAGCGATTGTGGTCCGGCTACTGCTTATTTCTTGATGTACTTCGGCTAGCGAAAATCCCAGACAAATTTCTCCCACTTTGGTGGTATTGAAAATTACCGGCGATGTAACATGGTAGATCTCGTGGGATTCGGCGAACGCAGGATCGACATGCGAATTCTGGTAATCTTGTGGAATATCAAAACCTCTTGCATAAGAATCGACTACCCTACCGGAATCGTTTCTTACGACGATAAATAGCAGGTCTTTGTTGGTGACAGCGCTATTTATGACTTCCTTGATGGCTTCGTCATCGCCGAACACCAATCCCGGCGCGATGCTATAAGCGGTAATTGAAGCGATACTGTTCGCTTTATTCGATAGCGCCTCAATGGCGTGGTTTTTGAGATTTGCCGGGAAATATATGAAAATAAAAATGGCGATAACCGCGATTATCAAAGTAATAATTAAAGCGAGTCTGGAACGAATCGTCAAAAGCCGAAATTTCTTATCGTTATTTGGCATGATTATTCAATAATTTTTGCAAGTTTCAATAATTGGGAATTAAAATTTATGCCTTCGGCTCTGGCTGAATTCAGATTAATAAGAATTTGCGGCTTTTCGCCTTTCGCGCCCACGCCAACCGAAATCCCCGCATCAACATAGTCGGGTACGCCGGTCATGGTGGTTATCTGCTTCATGCGGCTTAGTGTCGTGATATCTCCTATGTTTGTTGCTTTGACCGGCGCCAGATATATTACATTTACGCGATTAATGGTAACAATCGACACCAGGTCAGAATCTTCGCTAATATCAATAGCCACTATTTTTATCGGTAAAGAATCGATTTTAGTTAAGGAGTATTTACTTATAGCCTGCTCGAAATTGGTTTTTACATCGAGGGATTTGCGAAACTTTTTCTGATAAAGGATAGCAAACACAATCTGCTTATCCGCGTTTCTACGCAAATTTCGGTCAAAACTCAAGATTTTAATCAACAATGGCGCCTGTTGTTCGACAGGTACCTGGATATCCTGGGACCATACCGCGGCGGCTAAAAAGAATAGCAGTATTATTGTTACTAAGGATTTCATTTCAGCAAATCGTTTTAATTGATTACATTGTCCTGTATTCTCGATTAGTTTTATCGAAGTTATAGTCTAATTTTAAGACTGAAACAGTAATTACGCCCGTCCTGTATTATGCTTGGTTGTCGGTGTTCGAATCCTGCGGGCATAGAATAGGCTTTATTGAACAGGTTGCGTATCTGCAAAGAAAATTCCGCCTTATTGGCAAGCCTTTCAAATTCAGTATATTCGGCAAATCTGGGTGAATATCGGATATTTAAATTGGGTAATATAAATATTAGTGTGTAAGATTAGATTGAATTAAAAAGACAAAGGGCG
>CAZTNJ010000159.1:0-5495 GCA_964614835.1 uncultured Ignavibacteria bacterium
GTGAAGACATGCCTTATCGGGATAAATCTCATAATGCACCCGATACTTCTGAGGAGTCAGATTTGGCATCAGTATATTGGCGCCACGCTGGAGCCCCAATTCACGCCCTTCGGAAAGATTTAATGTAGCTAAGGCGGTAGTGCTGGGAATATTCGCGCGCGGACAAACAAGACGGGTTAGGGCGACGACTTTATATGCCATTAATTCTGTGTTCGGTACTTGAGAATCGGAATGTAATGTTGAACTCACATTACTCGAACCATTTCCCAGCGGCGTATCAGGATGAGGAATAAACGGCCCTACCCCTATCATATCTAAATCAAGTTCCTTGAATAATTCTAAATCGCGGGCTAAATCATCATAGCTTTGGCCAGGAATCCCGATTAACACGCCGCTTCCGGTTTCGTATCCCAATCTCTTGATTTCTCTCAACAATTCGATCCGGCTAATTGATTTAGTTTTATTCGGTCTGGGCGGATGGATTTTCTCATACAGTTTTTGATTCGAAGTTTCAAACCTAAGCAGATACCGGTCAACGCCAGCATCTCTCCAGTAAGTGAGTTCGTCGATATCGCGTTCACCGAGACTTAGAGTAACCGCCAGCGGCGTTTCTTTTTTAATACGAGTCACCAACACGGCGATATTTTCTTTTAATAGTCCTAAATCTTCGCCCGCCTGAAGCACCACTGTACCGTAACCAAATTCGACCGCCCGCATAACACTTTCGAAGATCTCATCGTTGGTCATCCGATAACGAGTGATATTACGATTATCAAAGCGGATTCCGCAGTATTCGCAGGAACGGACGCAGTGATTGCTGATTTCGATTAGCCCGCGCAGATGAACATCATCGCCGACATGCCTCTTTCGGCATGTATCGGCCGCTTGCCACAGTATTTCCAGCCGGGCGGGGTTTTCTTCGCGAAGCCAGTTGATTATCTTATCCCGGTTGAGATTACCGGCAGATAATAGCGATAGATCATTCATACGCGGATATTATTTCTTGATTTTGCCGTTCTGTTTGGCTTTTTGATAAATCGCCAGCGCCTCGGGGAATGGCCCAAGCGCCCGTTCGAATAATCCCAGACTATATGCGATTACCAAACCATAATTCGTGAATGGCACTCCCGCATCACGACAACGCATTATCCGGTTTAGCACTTCTTTACGATTAATCGTGCAGGCGCCGCAATGTATCACCAATTTATACGGCGTGATATCTTCAGGAAAATCATGTCCCTGGATTGTCGTAAAATCCAATTTACCGCCAATGTATTTATTCAGCCAGTTAGGAATTTTCACTCGCCCGATATCATCGCCAATGGGGTGATGCGTACAGGCTTCCGCTACCAGAACTTTATCGCCGGGTTTCAGCGAATCGACGGCCAGGGTTCCCTCGACCTGTGCCAGTAAATCGCCGCGAAAGCGCGAGAACAGCACCGAAAATCCGGTTAATGGCACATCCGGGGGAGTATCAGCATTCACTTTAACGAAAGCCTGCGAATCGGTAACAACTAATTTCGGCGGGACCCTTAATTGTTCGAATACTTTACGGAGTGTCTTTTCGGTGGTGACCACGCAGGTCGCGTCGTGGTCGAGCAAATCGCGGATCGATTGCACCTGCGGCAAGATTATCCTACCTTTGGGAGCCTCTTTATCTATCGGAATGACCAAAACCGCCATCCCACCCGGCCCGACTAAATCGGACAGGATTCCTCGTGGTTCCAGAAAATCGGCTGGAGTTTCCGCAAGCAATAGTTCGCGTAACGCCAGAATCCCTTCGCCTTTATCAGCCCTGGTTTTTACCCAGCGGATCCTATTAGAATCTAAATGTTTCATTGTATCCACTGATGGTTCGGCCTGGTCTATTTTATTTATCGCCGCGATTACGGGGATTTTACGCAATTTTATCTCATCCAAGATTTGCTGCTCGAACTTCCCCCATTCTCCTGCCAGCACCAGTATCGCGAAATCGACACGATCAATAACCTTGTGGGTTTTTTGAACTCGCATCTCCCCTAAAATACCTTCATCATCGATACCGGCGGTGTCGACAAACAACACTGGTCCTAACGGCAAAAACTCCATTGGCTTTTCGACAGGATCGGTAGTAGTGCCGGCGACATCCGAAACAATCGACACCTGTTGCCTGGTAAGGGCATTAAGAATGCTTGACTTGCCAACATTGCGACGACCGAATATTCCTATGTGAAGGCGCATGCCGCGCGGGGTTTTTTGCATCTTATAAACTCTTTAGATTATATATTTAGCCCCAGACACGTTATACAAATACATCCCGTTTTCCGGATCGCACTTTGGCCAAAATCGCTTCCGCCTGTTCCCGTTCCGCCCCGATTTTTTGTTCGACAGTCTGCTTGATTAACTCCTGACCGACTTCGCGAGTGGCTGGAGAGGCGTAATCCAGCAAATATTCGAGAAACGTACCCAGAGCGTTCGGATCGCAATGGTTGCGGATATCGCCCGGTTTGGCCAGATCCATGAAATCTTTGCCAGTGCGACCGAGACGATAACAAGCGGTACAAAACGATGGGATATATCCCAATTGCGAGATATCTTTGATAACTTCATCCAATGAACGATGGTCGCCAAGGCTGAATTGCGATTCTTCGAATCGTTCGTCGCTTCCATAGCCGCCGGGATTGGTGCGGCTTCCCGCCGAAATTTGCGATACCCCCAGCGCGAAAGTCTCGCGGCGGATATTGGCCGATTCGCGGGTCGACATGATAATACCGGTGTATGGTACGGCCAGACGCAGAATCGCGACGACTTTTCGGAAATCAATATCGGAAATTGGATGCGGCGGGTGAGAGGCGATATCGGAACCGACCGCCGGTTCCAAACGCGGCACGCTAAGGGTATGCGGCCCGACGCCGAATTTTTTTTCCAGGTGTCTGATGTGTTGTAACATCGCCAAAATTTCGAAACGCCAGTCGAATAATCCGAACAACACGCCGATTCCGATATCATCGATGCCGGCTTCCATCGCCCTGTCGGTGCTTGATATACGCCAATCATAGTCGGTTTTCTTACCGGCCAGATGGACTTTCTTATATGTTTCGTGATGATAGGTTTCCTGAAAAATTTGATACGTACCGATATTGCGTTCTTTTAGTCGGCGAAATTCCTCAACTGCTAACGGCGCGATATTGACATTAAGACGGCGGATTTCGCCATTGTTATTATTGCGTACTGAATAAACGGTATCTATCGATTTTAATATATAATCGAATCCCTCTTTTGGGTACGATTCGCCCGCTACTAAAAGCACCCGTTTATGCCCCTGGTCTATTAGAGCCCTGGTTTCGGCGGCGATTTCGTCCTGGTTCAGAGCCCGTCGTTTGACTTCCTTGTTACGCGCTCTAAACGCGCAGTAAACGCATTCGTTAGCGCACATATTGGAAATGTAAAGCGGGGCGAATATCACGAGGCGTTTGCCGTAAATGTGCTCTTTAACTTGTCTGGCGGTGGCGAACAGCTCTTCCAAGAGATCGGGCGCGCTTATATCGACCAGACAGGCGATATCTTCGTAGTCGAGACCTCGCGCCTGGGCGGCTTTGGACAGGGTTTCCCGAATTCGCCCGGAATCGCCGTTCTGGCGCGAATTGAGCGCCTCGAAAATTTTCTGTTCGTCTATTTGAATCATTCTCTTCTTTGGCGCTGTTGAAAAATCTTAAAGCGTCTATTTCATTTATCCTAATCGGTAGAGGTTTGGCATGCCAAACCCCTACGCGATTAGTTGATTCTAACTCTCTTTTCGCCGCCTTTAGCTGATAAACTTGCCCCTGGGCGTATAGTGTGTGTGAAGAAGTTTATGGCTAAGATGGCCGCAAGGTCCGTCTTTTAAGAATTCGCTATACAGTTTCAATACGGCCGGATTTTCGTGCGATTTACGGACCGTATAAGCGGTATCTTCTGAATAAATCGCCCGGGCTCTGGCTTTGCGAATTTCCGGGCTGGTTGGAATCGGTTGGCCGCCACCACCGAGACACCCACCGGGGCAAGCCATAAATTCAATAAAGTGGAACGACGCCAGTTCGCCGCCGGCTTTGATATTTTCCATGACTTTCTTGGCGTTAGCCGTACCATGGGCCACCGCTACTTTCAAGGTCGCGCCTTTAAGCCAATCCCAGTTAGGGATTAGATGCTTGATTATATCCGGCACCGGCCCGACGTTTGGAATAGTCAATTCGACTTTGCGGACGCCTTCCATCCCGCGTACCGGTATGATATCGGCATGGTCGAACAGCTTTTCGACTTTTTCGCCGGTTACTAATTCAATTACCGTTCTCAATGCCGCTTCCATAACGCCGCCGGTCGCCCCGAAAATCACGCCTGAACCGGTGGCAGTTCCAAATGGATCGTCGAAATCAGATTTGGCCATCTTGGGAAGATCAACTCCCGCCTCGTGGAACATCTGGGCTAATTCGCGTGTGGTTAAACCATAATCGACATCTTTAAAGCCGCTGTCTGTCATTTCCGGCCGATTACATTCGAATTTCTTTGCCGAACAAGGCATCAAAGCAACCGTAACAATATCCTTCGGGTCAAGATTGTGAAGTTTGGCGTAGAAGGTTTTGATTACCGCTCCAAACATCTGTTGTGGCGATTTGGCCGAGGAAACGTTAGGAATATATTCGGGGTAGAAATGTTCAAGATACTTTACCCAGCCCGGCGAACAGGATGTGAATTGCGGCAAAGCCACCGATTCATCCTTTTTCACCAGCGCTTTATATAATCTCTGAATTAGTTCGGTGCCTTCTTCGATAATGGTTAAGTCAGCCGTAAAATTGGTATCGAATACTTTATCAAACCCGCAGTGGCGAAGGGCCGTATTCATTTCGAAAGTAAGCGCGTGTCCCGGTTCCAGCCCGAAACATTCGCCGATAGCGGCACGCGGCGCCGGCGCGGTTTGAATTACCACATGTTTCTTCGGATTATCGATGGCCGCCCAGACTTCGTCGGTTGGGTCATTGGCACGTAAAGCGCCGGTTGGGCACCGATTAATACACTGGCCGCAGTTGATACATACGACTTCGTTCAAGGGCTTGTCGAGGAATGTCGCGATTTTCGTTTGGTCGCCGCGATTGATAGCCTCAAGACAGCCAACTTCCTGAATATCGATACAAGTACGAACACAGCGGCGGCACAACACGCATTTATTCATGTCGCGAACGACGGAATAACTTGAGTTGTCGATTTCATATAACGGTTCCTCGAGGTGGCCGAAACGGAAGAAATCGACCCCGTATTCTTTTGCCAGCGATTGCAATTCGCAATTATTATTGCGGAAACAGGTATAGCATTCGCCATAGTGACGAGAAAGCATCAAATCGATGATATGACGGCGGGCCTGTCTGACCTTACGGGTATGAGTATTGATTTTTAAAGGAGAAGTAATCGGATAGGCGCAGGATGCCTGCAGCGTTCTCATCCCTTCGATTTCTACCACGCAGATACGGCATATTCCGGCCATA
>CAZTNJ010000160.1:0-5445 GCA_964614835.1 uncultured Ignavibacteria bacterium
CGATTTGCAGACTCCGGCAAATCGTTTTATATCGGATTTAGTGCCGCGCAAATTAAGCGAATACCTTTTAACCTTGCTTAAATCCGCCGGCTTATTCGATTTTTTTCGTTTCGACATAAGTATATTTTTTTAGTTTAGCGGATATCGAACCCAGCATATTAACTTCCGACTGCATTTTCACAGGAAGCTTATATTGATCGTCCGTAAGCCAGATTTTTATTTTCCCCTTGGCTTTAAATATCCCTTCGTATCGCATCACCGGTTCAACCACCAGGCAATTAAATTTACCTGCTGGAACGTCAACCTTTTCCCTGCCATGGACGATAACTTTTAAAGGGTAATTTTTCTTGTCGGTATGATTATCAATAAACAGGTCTTTCCCCGGTTCGAGGTTTTGCGTCCGGATATAATATAGAGACGACAACACATCCTGCACAAACGCATATGTCGCGATTGTGTCTTTACCGGTTATCGCCAGATGTTGTCGTTGGTCAAAAATCGTGGTCTTATCGGTTTTATAACTGCCTTCGCGAAGATGTTTGCGGAAATATCGAGTAAAAATCCCCTGCGAATCAATATGGCTTTCCACGGTATCTCTTATTGGATAAAACATCGAGACAAAATCATTGGAATTGGCGATTGAAACTATTCGATAGCATCTTTTTTGTTCGCAATCGATCATCTCGGGTATGCTCATAGTAGCCCAACCAGCCGATATCATTCCATAACCTATCCCAAATTCCAGATATTCACCAACCCCAAACGCGGGATTATCCACCTCTCTAATCCACCAGCTCGAATCTTCCGCCATCAGGTTCTCCAATTGTGTCGGCCCAACCGTTGTAATCGTTTCGGTCTTTACGCCCGAAGATTCCCCTTTAACCGGAATACTATCGGCATGGAGAGATATCGATAATGCGAATAGGATTACAAATATACTTGCTATACATGATTTGGAGGATTTCGTCATTATCGTTTATTCTCCGCCATCTCGATTATTTTCGGGAATATCTTTCGTAATATTTCATCCAATTCCAAAAATGTCTGGTTATATTGCTCCAGACTGCCGCCTATGGGGTCATCCACCCGCGCTTGTCCCTTATCGTACGGCATCGGAAATCCCTTAATTAAATAGGTAATATCTCGAAGGTTTTTATCAAGGGAGACAATCCGTTCCGCGTGCTCGGGCGCCATGGCCAATATTAAATCAGCTTCGATGGCGAGCTGCTTGGTCAGTGCTGTCGAACGATGCCCGCTGATATCTATATCCCAATGCTTGGCCGCCTCGATAGCATAATCGGTGGCCGGAAAACCGTCAGCCGTACCGGTGCCTGCCGAACTGATTGCGAAATTTTCAAGCCCCTTCTCCTGGGCTATCTTTTTGGCTATCCCCTCGGCCATAGGCGAACGACAGGTATTCCCGGTACAAACGATGAGTAATTTGAAAGGTTTCCCCTTATCCATTAGCCTAAAATCGCCTTATTGATATCTTCAATATTTATATCCCCCTGCCTTATGATCTTATACGCCTTACCGGTGCAATCGATCACTGTTGACGCCGTTCCCGATGATTTGATTTGCAAATCATAAATCGCGTCAACGCCGTTTTTAATCTCATCAGGGATTTCAGATAACATCCCGGCCGCATGTTGGCCAGTAAAATTGGCGCTTGTCGCCGCCAAAGGTTTTCCGAATTCGCGGATCAACTCCAATAATCCGGCGACGTTAGGAATCCGAATTCCAATACTGCCATCCGGCCCAGACACATAATTAATTCGCGAACTTGTCGATTTTAAAACTAATGTCATTGCCCCCGGCCAGAATTTAATGGCCAACTTTGCGGCATATTCCGGTATAACAGCTCCGAAAGGCTCCAATTTTCTCCAGTCATCGTATAGTAAAGCAATCGGCCGTGATTTCGAATGTTTCAGACGCAGCATTTTATCGAGAGCCGATTGATTCTCAAAATCGCACATCAATCCCCAGACCGTATCAGTCGGCGCCAGTATCACGCCACCCTTTTTTAAAACACTTATAATCGATTTCAAAATATCAACTTCAGCAATCATTGAACAATTCGTACTAACCAGGCGTTTTCGAATCCGAGTTGCTTTACTTTTTCCAAAAACAGTTGCCCATCCGACGAATTTTTGAATTGACCAACCTGTACTTTATAGTAAGGCACCTGATAATCGACCGCAACCCCCTCGGGGAACATCGCTTTTATCGATGAGGAATACTGCTGGGCGTCGTCGAATGATTTTGTCGAATAAACCTGTACTCTAAACAATATCCGTTCTTCCGTACGGCTCGATTCTGCCGGGTTCGTGGAATCTGCGCCAGCCTGCCCGTAATCGTCTGCTGATATGGATTCGCTCACTTTCCTGCCGCTTTTACCGGTAACTACAGCATCGTCTCCCGGAAATGCAAGCGGGTCGAATCTTACTTCTGACGCCATTCTGATATCTCGCTCGGGACGGATCCGTTCGCGCAAGCTCGCGCATGAAAGAAAAGACATTACTATTATGATAAACAGGCTACAAATATCTGTGATATTTCTCATCTTTGTCCAACTTATTTAGCAAATCCTTTAACTCGCCGACCTTAGTTTTATGAGCTACCATTACAACCTTGTCGGTCTTTACGACCACAAGATCCGAAACGCGGAATCCAACCACCAATCCGTCCGAACTCGCGTTGACTATAGTTGATTCATAGCTATCCTGCGTTAATACTTCGCCGATAATAATATTATTTTCCTTGTCCGGTGGGTGAATTCTTTGCAACGCCAACCACGATCCAAGGTCATCCCAGCGGATATCTCCTTTTACGCAAAGCACGTTGTCGGCTTTTTCTAAAATAGCGAAATCAACCGAGATACTTTCGCAATCTTCATAGAGGCATTTTAAAGCCTCGCCGTTTTCTTTGTTACTCAGCGATGACCGATATTTGGCCAAACAGGCGCTCATCTCGGGCATAAATCTCTCAAGCGCTTTTAAAAACGTCTTTACGCTCCAAACAAACATTCCCGAATTCCATAGATGCTTACGGTCGAGATAATATTCCTGAGCTTTGGTTCGTTCCGGTTTCTCTTTAAATCCGCCTACTTCATAAAATTTTATCCCGCCGATCTCTACCGCCTGTGGACCAACCTGAATATAGCCATACCCTGTTTCTGCCCGGTTGGGAATGATACCGATTGTTACCAACTTATCTTCTCGAGCAGCCAATTCAGCCGCAACTCCTAATATTTTCACAAGCTGCTCTTTAGGTTGGATCATGTGATCCGAAGATAGCACAATCATTACACCGTTCGGATCAACCTGGCTGATATGGGCAGCCGCCAAAGCTAATGCCAGACAAGTATTTTTCCCTTGAGGCTCAAGGAGCAAATTAGCAGATTTCAGTCCCTTGACCGTTGACAGGATGCTGTGTTCAAGATTGGCGCCAGTTACTAACAAAGTCCGTTCCAGAGGAATAAATCCATCCAGCCGCTCTAGCGTTTCCTCAAGCATCGATTTACCAGAGGTTAGTTTTAGAAGCTGTTTGGGCCATTCGCGGGTCGATAAGGGCCAGAATCTCTCCCCCTTGCCACCCGCCAGTATTACGCCAAAATTCATAGTCGTTACCTCTTTTTTTGGCCGGAGGGGACCTTTAGTTCCTTATTATAATAAAGGAATCTCTTAATTTTTCTGGTCGATGTTTTTTCGAGTTCGGAACTTCTTAAAACCACGTATTTGACCCGCTTGTAATCGGCCAATTCCATACATTGTTTGGACACTTCAAGCTTAATCGTTTTTTCAATATTCATCTCGTTAAGTTCGATTTCTTTTTCGGCGGCCCGGGCGCTAAAATACTCCATGTCAGGCACAATAATCGCCTCGATTTCTTCTCCCCCGCCACTTTCCAATGGCCGCCCAATAACCAGCGATTCCAAAATGAATGGCGATCTATTAAGCGCGAATTCGATCTCTTCGGGATATACATTTTTACCGCCAGCAGTAACAATTACGTTTTTTGACCTTCCCGCGATATAGTAAAATCCTTCGGAATCAACCCAACCCAAATCGCCGGTATATAACCAACCGTCTTTCAAGACCTCCGCGGTGGCTTCGGGATTTTTATAATACCCCTTCATAATCATCGGCCCCTTGGCGATAATTTCGCCGATTCCTTGAGAATCAGGCTGGTCTATCTTCAATGTGACTCCGGGCGGAGTTTTTCCTATTGAATCATTGCGATAGTTTTCGTATGGGTTCAATGTTAGTACCGGCGCCGATTCGGTAAGGCCATAACCCTGGATTAACCTGAATCCCATAATATTAAAAGCTTCGGCGATTTCCGGTATCATCGGCGCTCCGCCGGCAACTAATAACCGAAGCGATGACATCCCGGCCTTCTCCCTCAAGCTGGAGAAAAGCATGCCTCCGGCCTCAAGCTTCACGGTCTTAAAAATTGCGCGGGTGAATTGCGGTTTTTTGGCGATTTCTTTACTCAACCCGGTAAACATCTTTTCAAATACCAATGGCACTCCCAATAATATGGTCGCCTTATTGTTTTTGATATCTTCGACTATCTGCTTGGATGCTAACCCTCTTGCGTAAGTGATGCATGACCCGAAGCTTATAGGCGTTAAAAACCCGCAGGTACATTCAAATGTGTGGTGAAGCGGCAAAATAGAAATAAATATGTCATTCTCATACAAATCCATGGCCTGAACCATCGCCCAAATATCGGA
Organism: uncultured Ignavibacteria bacterium; assembly: GCA_964614835.1. GTDB lineage: Bacteria > Zixibacteria > MSB-5A5 > UBA10806 > 4484-95 > JAAYTW01. The sequence goes on from CAZTNJ010000160.1 coordinate 4,739, forward strand.
TGTAATATTGCCATGCGAAAGCATCACCCCTTTGGCCAATCCGGTAGTGCCTGATGTGTAAATTATTACCGCTAATTCATCGAGCGGGGTTTGTGGCGCGTCGATAAAAGCGGGATTTTCATCTGCCAGTAAATACGGATGGCCGCGATCGCCGGGGTCCATCGTAATAATCGTCTCAAGCGATTCTATCTTGTCCTTGATAGCTTCGAGGTCGGGAATAAATTTCGCCGACGCCACAATCACTTTAATCCCTGAATGATGGATAATATAAGGTAATTCTTGCGGTTTCAACAAGGCGTCTATAGGCACATTTATCCCGCCATTAAACAGGTTGGCAAAATAAGTCGCGCCCCAGTGCGGTCTATTTTCCGAAAGAATACCCACCTTGTCTTGCGGTCTAACCCCGGCTTTCCGTAAAGCCGATGCTGCTTGCATCACCATACGATTAAATCCATCGTAGGTAAGCTCTCTGAATCTTTCGCCGTCATAATAACGCATCGCAACGTTTGCCCCGAATATCTTATGACTCTGGGCCAACATTTGCGGAAGATTCAGCTTGTCGATTGGAATTAATTTTGAATTTATCATAATGGCGTTAAATATATGCCAGATAACGAATATATGCAAGCTTTTATCAATTACAGCTATGCCCGGGTAATATAAATATTAGTGTGTAAGATTAGATTGAATTAAAAAGACAAAGGGCG
>CAZTNJ010000161.1:0-2427 GCA_964614835.1 uncultured Ignavibacteria bacterium
CAGATACGTTCCATGCAAGAATCATTTTCCCTTCAAAACGGGCAATATATAATGTTACCGAATGAATTGAAGCTGCCGTGTTGTTATAGTCCTGAGTAGCGGTTACGATAGAGTCCTTTAACGCTATTTGCTCGGCTTCTTTTTGGCTTATTGCAGGGTTGGTATTTATCATACGCGCCTCAGGAACAAATCTCCCGTAGTAACTATATAGTTTATTGTCGCGCGAATAATTGAGGATAATTTCTGAGCCATCAACTATTATTCCATTAATGCACCAAGCCATCTTTATAGTAGGCCCAAAAGACTCATCACCTCCGATTTGTTGCTTTACGCTAAGCTCAGTTTTTGCATCCTTTATAGGAAAAATATCACGATTTGAATCAAAAAACTGATATGCTTGTTCTATGGGATCTGATGATTTGGTTCCCTTATACAAATCGCCGGTAATGGATATGGGTATTCCGTTTTTATCTAGTTCAAAACGCATACCGAATCTACCAATAATGGTTTTTCTAATATAATCGATACGCTTTGAAATGGAATCTTCGGGAGCGTTAGCATACCCGTCTGCATACGAGTGAATGGCAGAAAAAAATATAGATAGAGTTATGGCCATGACCGGGCCCCAAATTCCTCGTATAAAATTTCGGCAACTGATTTTTATTGACATATTATTCTCCTTTTAAAAGTTACGGGCAATTAGGATTAAAACTGCTACAAGGTACGGGGGCTGGCCCAAGCCCTTTAAAATATCTAACCGCATAGGTTACATCCGAACCCATGATTAAACAATCCGCGTTATAATCTGCTGATACCCAAAAAGCAATATGAGCATGATTAAGATCAGTGCAGATACAGTTAGGTTTTGCTGATTCAGAACCGTTAAGCGCAGCCACAAGATATGTAATATCGGACCCTCTACATTCCCCATTGCAATTGGCATCACCGACTACGTATGGACATACTCCCACAGCATTCCATGCGGCTGCCGTCCATTTACCCAAACTCCCTGTGGGGTCCAAACTATCAGCAGCTTCAACCGTCTTTTTCTTAGCATTACAAAAATCAATATCTGCTGACCAAAATCGTTTGTTTGCCTTGTACATAACTTTATATGCATTTTCAACGCCAATTGCCTGTACATAAATTCCATTCAATGTATCCCCCGCCGCCAACAAATAAAACATTTTGTTGGGCACTCCCATATTTATGTATTTATCGCCATTCGAATCCCAATGCGGGCCATGGTATGTGTCTGGCATATATCGATTACAACCGGGTTGGTATGGCTCTTTCAAATCTCGGTATGCACATCCATTTGTTAGGTGATTTTCTCCAAAACGCCACCATTGGGGATCGCCACCAGAGAGGCTCTGAAAAGAAACACCTGTCATATCCGAAAAGCTTTCGTTCAGGGCGGCTGTCTCGCCGGTATCAGTTCGTAAATTTGATGCGTGGGCAGTAATGGCATGTCCCCATTCATGACCAACGGCATCCGGGCACCCGGCAAATGATTTTTTGCCGCTAGATACAGTTCCAAAAATAACACACTTTCTAGTCGGATCATAACCGGCATTATCATTCATCGGGCTAAATTCAACATATGAAAAGAGGCTTGAGCCTATGGAATCGTAGCTGTTTCTTAAAAGATAATTCCTCATAAAATCATAAAATTTGCCAGTGTATGAATGAGCATCAATGCCTGACCTTTGATTAACGCCTACCCACGAATCGCTTTTATTTGCTAATAGAGTATCACCCGGCATTATTTTGGTACTAATAGATGCCGTATCTTTCATTAAGCCATTGTGTCCATCTGGATTAAAATGCAATCTTCTAGAGATATCTTTTAGAACAAATTTAGAATTGTTGCTACAGTACATATCAACATGATTTTGCTGATTTCCCATAACTCCAATTCCATTGCCTACTTTATTTGAATCCGCACACGCGCAAAAAGTAACATTGTAATAAGTTTGCCTGATGTCGGTAAAATTTACGTTGCCTGTGGTATCCGAAAAAGTAATATTCCCATTTTCAGGATTATGACCTGCTTGGAAAACCGTGTATGAATTCCCAATAAGCGTGGTATCATTTACTGTTTGCATCGTATAGTAACCGATTATCGGCGCCATCGTAGGATGTAACCAGGGATTTGGGCCACCTCCAATATCCGCCCAACCCAGAATTGATTGACTCGTCCAACCCGGCGATGGCGTATAATAATCAGGCTGCAAAAAAGATGCATCATCCCAATAACTCAAGGGGTAATTGAATTGATTATTATCTATAAACCTGTATTGAATGTAACTATTGTTGGTTGCAAGCGGTATATGAAGAAATCCTATCCAAATACTATCGGTAGACGAACGCACCGTGACAGGTACTTTTACCCTGCTGTTAATCGGTAGAGTAAGAGTAGGAGCC
>CAZTNJ010000161.1:2437-5433 GCA_964614835.1 uncultured Ignavibacteria bacterium
CCATAATAAACTTGTATGTAGCCTCCAAACGTGGACGAGACCCCCCCCCATGACATAAATCAGAGTCATCGCGAAAACCAACTTCCTTACCATCGGTTCCTCCCTAATTTTACGATTTTCACTCAACTTCCGACAAGATGTAATTCAATGCTGTTAGTAGAATGATAAAGATAGATAAATAGGCTGTCAAGGTTTATTTGATTAGTTTTTTACAATAATATAACAGTTCCCCCCCTACTTTTCCCTTGCCCCATTCCGGGAACTATAATAGTATTATTGGAGTGTAAATTAGTGATTTACGAAATATCGGCGAAATTTTGGTAATAGGAGGATTCATGTTGAAATCGAAATTTAAATATGTCTGGCCGGTCGCCATAGCTGCCTTAATTATCGCCTGCGCCACCGTGCCCATCACCGGAAGAAAACAACTCAACATTATCCCCGCTTCCCAAATCAATTCGCTTAGTTTTCAGGAGTATTCCAATTTTATAAAAAGCAGCAAACTGAGCACTAACGCCCAGCAAACCGCCATGGTCAAAGAAGTCGGAGTCAATATCCAGCGCGCCGTCGAACGCTATTTCGCCCAGCAGAATATGTCATCATCGCTGAAAGACTACGCCTGGGAATTCAACCTCGTGGAAGATTCGCAGGTTAACGCCTGGTGCATGCCCGGCGGCAAAGTCGTCGTCTATACGGGAATCCTGCCCATTACCAAAGATGCAACCGGTTTGGCGGTCGTGATGGGGCACGAAATCGCTCACGCTATCGCCAACCACGGCGCCGAACGCATGAGCCAGGGGCTTATCCAGCAGATGGGCGGAGTCGCTCTTGAGAAGGCGCTTGAAGATAAACCCGATCAGACCAAAAATCTATTTATGACCGCGTTCGGGCTCGGTTCGCAAATCGGCGTATTGTTGCCTTTCAGCCGCACCCAGGAATCGGAAGCCGACCATCTGGGCTTAATATTCATGGCGATGGCCGGATACGACCCGCAACAATCAGTCGCGTTTTGGAAAAGAATGGCCGCTAATTCGCAGGGAGCGCCGCCGGAATTCTTGAGCACCCACCCATCCGATGAAACCCGGATTAAAAACTTGGAATCCCTCATTCCTGAAGCGATGAAATATTATAAGAAATAGTATCTTCAAAAAATGAATTCGCGTAGGGGCGCAGTATGTTGCGCCCTTTTTTATTCCGAAACAGCGGCACGATATATCATGCTCCTATATAACTAGTTTTCTTACGTTCCGGCAAGTCGTAGGCTCCGCATAAGCAGAGGCGTGACCTGCCGGATATGCCTACTTCTGCAAGAGTCGAGCAGGTCAGGGGCCCATGGGCTCCTGACAATTATATACTACAGCGTATTCCGGAATATCTCCAGAACCCCGGCTTTATCCAATGGCCGCGGATTATTGATGAAATCCTGTTTGCGAGCGCTGATTTTGATTACATCGTCTGCCATCCTCTCGAATTTCTCATCGCCGATACCCAGATCCGAAAATCGCAGCAGGCGATCTACCGAAAGCAGAAATCCTTTCATCGCCTCGATACTCTGGGCCGCCGCGTGTTCTAAATCGGTATCGATAAAATGCAAGCCGAACACATTGATACCGAATTCGACATATTTTTCCGGGCGGGCCGACATAGTGTACTCCATCAACGCGGGTAATAAAAGCGCCAGTCCCCGGCCATGCGAAATATCATAGTGCGCCGATACCGCGTGCTCCATCGCGTGAAGCGGATAATCGCCGCCGCGCCCCGAGTTAACGATTCCCGATAGTGCCACAGTCGAACACCACGACAACGCCGACCGGGCTTCCAAATCGTTGGGATTGTACATGGCTTTTGGCAGGTAGTGAATAACCGTCCGGCATACCGATTCGGTGAACCTATCTTGCAGGTATGCTTCCGATGTGCCCGTAAAATAGCTTTCTATCACATGCGAAATTATATCGATTCCGCCATCGATTGTGTAATCGCGCGGACAGGTTACGGTCAACTGCGGGTCGACAATCGATAGAGTGGGAAAAAGCGCGTTGCTGAATATAACCGCTTTTTCATGGGTTTCCATATTTGATATCACACCCCCCCGGTCGGCTTCCGAACCGGTGGCCGCAATCGTGGGTACGCACACGATTGGGAGCGCTTCCCGCACCGGCACAAATGTCTCGTTTTCGCCGGAGTAAATATGATCCCAGACCGGCTTCCCCGATTTTGCCACCGCCGCGATTCCCTTGGCAGCATCCATAGCCGACCCGCCACCCAATCCTATTACGAAATCGCAGTTTTCCGAACGGGCGATCTGCCCGGCCTCATCAATAGTTTTGTTGCGCGGATTCGGTTCGATTTTCTCGAACAGCACCGGTTCGATTTTGGCGTCTTTAAGTAGCCCAACTACTCTGTCGAGAATGCCGGTTTCCCGCATCGATTTTTTGCCGGTTACGATTAACGGCCGATTGCCGATTTTTTTGGATTCTTTGCCGATTTTCTGGTTTTCCCCGACACCGAATATGATTCGAGTTGGCAGAATAAAATCAAAGTTCAACATCTTTCCTCCATTGGCATTTTCTTATCTACGAAGAACAAAATAACGCATTCCTTGGATTCCGGCAAGCGATTGATTATGCCGATGTAGGGGCGGATCGCGAGCGGCCCGCGTTTTGTCGGGGCACGCTATATCGTGCCCGATCTTATTAGGCGCGCACGATAGGGCCGATAGGAGATAAACCTCACCCGCTGCCCCTCTCCGGCACCGGAGAGGGGTGTCTCTGTGCTTCGGGAACTATGCCTGCCCGCTTTTGGAGGGATTTTTTTGTGCTTCGGGAACTACGATTCCCGAAGCTGCCCCTCGTGCGCCGCGTTTTGTGCGTCAGGATGGAGTCGCGTTTAGCCGACGACATCCTGACGCCAGGATTTTTCCTGTGGAGTCTGGTCTCCGTACCCGACTCCCATCGGTCAGGTGCGGAGACCTGACCGCACTATGAAATCCAAAACCG
>CAZTNJ010000162.1:0-5388 GCA_964614835.1 uncultured Ignavibacteria bacterium
CCGCAGGCCGGGCTTGCCACAATCAATATTTATGATGTTCTGGGTCGAAAAATCTGCACTCTATTAGACAAGCAATTGCCGGCGGGTAATTACCAAACACCTTTCGACGCCTCCGGCTTGGCATCCGGCATATATCTGGCGCGGCTAAATGCCGGTGGCCAAGTATTTACCCAGAGGTTAACGCTCATAAAATAGTAATATAATCTCCGAAGCTTCATAATATCCTATTTTTATGTAAAGGCTTTTTTAGTTTTAGCTATGCGGCAAGTTATTGTTTGAAATCCGCCCAGTATTCATATAAAATCCCCTCGTGAGCGGTTCTGATACAATCCTGGTCACGGGCGCTTCCGGGCAACTCGGCCGTAAAGTCGTTCGACGATTAATTGAACTCGGCTATCCGGTAAAGGCGCATTTCCGATCTCAGGAGAAGGCTGCGCAATGGTGTCCGCGCGGAGTTACGCCAGTATTCGGCGATCTGACCGAACCGAGCCTGCCTGACCAGGGTTGGCTACCGGGAGCGCTTCAAGGCTGCTCTTACGTTATCCACTGCGCCGCCAAAGTCAGCCTTCGACCGGCGGAGATGGAGCCGATGCGACAAATCAATGTCGGTGGCACACTGGCCGTCATAGATGCCTGCAAGCAAGCCGGGATAAAAAGACTGGTGCATGTGTCATCGGTAGCCGCTCTGGGAGCTTCAGTTGATAGCAACCCAATCGATGAAACGGCGTCGTTTAATCTGGCAGGGTACGGCATTCCCTATTTCGAGACCAAGCATGAATCCGAGCAATTGGCTTTGGATGCGAACGATTCACAGCTGGAAGTTGTGGTTGTTGAGCCTTCCATAATAATCGCGCCGCCCGATAGGGAAGTGAGCGCCGAGGAATGGGCTAAGATGCCGAAGAGAATTCCGGTTTATTTTGATTTCGGCCTAAACGTTGTGGAAGCGGCGGATGTAGTCAACGGTATTATCCTCACCCTGCAAAAAGGAATTCCGGGACAGCGCTATATTCTGGCCGGCGAAAATATCGGGCCGCAAAGAGCCTTTGAACTGGCTGAAAAATATCTTAAGATGAAACGGCCGTTGTTAAAAATCCCGCGCTGGGGGCTATATTTACTTGGATTATTCTCAGAAATCAGTTACGCGGGCAAGGATAAAAAACCTCGATTGAATCGTTCAATTGCCAGGTTGGCGAAACTGAAATTCTACTATAGTTCGGCCAAAGCCAATCGCGAATTGGGCTGGGTCGCGACCCCCCTGGAAACTACTATAGAAAGAATTATATCCAAAATTCCCGCTAAACCTGACAGGATAATTCCAAATACTTAAAAATATTTCTTGAAATCTAATCTAAAGTTAATATAAATTAATTTTAACTGTAGGGATATAACATCCTTGTCAAGCAATCAGGAATACAGTTGTTTTAAAGGAGTATTCTCAAGGGTGGCATAATAATTATTTTATTGAAAAAGGAAACAAAATTAAAAGAATAGCTGTAATTAACTTAATCATGCGTTCTTAAGGAGGATATAAGATGATTAAGAAGCAAACGATAAAGAAAACCACCGCCACGAAAAAGACTAAAAATACTCTTCCGGCTCCTAATTTGGAAGATTTTATCGATGAAATCAGGGCGCGCGCTAACGAAATCTATATCGAAAGAGCCGGCGGCCCCGGGGATGATCTCTCGGATTGGCTTCAGGCCGAAAAGGAGATTAAGAAAAAATACAAAATTCAATAATATTGTGTCGACGGCTTTTTTGCCGTTGCAGAATATAAAAACATTTGGGAAATGTTGATAACTGCTAAGGGCGCGTTCTATGCGCCCTTCGTTGTTAATCGGGTATACAAATCTACCAGACGTTGTTTCTGAATATGCGCGGAATATTCGTTTTCGATACGTTTTCCAGCGGCGACCTGAATCCGCCGGCGTAACGAAGGATCGGCTATTAGCTTTTCGCAGCTATCAGCCAACGCTTTCGGATCTCCGGCTTTCGTTAATATTCCAGATATGTCCGGTTCGATAATTTCCGTTATCCCGCCGACCGAGGTCGAAACGATAGCGAGATTGAGCGCCATTGCTTCCAGGACAATCATGGGGATCCCCTCATGATGTGATGAAATCACGAAAATGTCGAGGGCGTTTAAAATATCCGGAACATCTTTGCGGAAACCGGGGAATATCACTTTATCGGTCAAACCCAGATCGGCTGTCCGCGTTTTTAAATCGGCGAGAAGCGGCCCCTCGCCAACAAGTAAAAAACGGCTTTTTGGATATTTGTCTGAAAGAATTTTCGCCATTTCTATAAAAATATCGTATCCTTTAATCGGCACCATCCTGCCAGCCGTGCCGATAACGATCGCATCATTTTCGATACCGAATTCCTTAAGCACATCGGCTCTGTCTTTAGATACTCTTAGATTGGCCCGATTTACCGAGTTATGAATATTGATTAATTTATTTTCCGGAAATACGCTTTCGAGTTGATTTCGCAAATCGGCCGAGACGGTGATAATTTTATCGAAATAGCGGCGGCTGTAATAACGATTGATCGTCGAATACGCTTTCGCTTTCAGCTTCCGCAATCCCGACATCGGTTCGCTGGCGCCATGCACCGTTTGAACAGCATATTTGATTCCCAGACGCTTTTTGAGTCTCGCCGCCAGGATGTTTTCTTTATAGCGATGGCTGTGGAGGATATCTATTGATTTTCCTTTCAGCGCGTCGAAAGCCTTTTCGGTAATCTTCCTGAAGCCGAATTTGGCCTCATCGATAACGAGTGTCTCTACCGGCAAATCCCGAAGCTTGGCGGCAAGCTCTTTATCATTCAATAATATGACGAATAAATCGATTTTAGGATCGGATGACAACGATTGGGCAATCGTGTACATCTGCACTTCGGCGCCGGCCCAGAGATCGCCGGAGACAATGTGGCAGACTTTTATCTTTTGGTCGATTCCCATGTGACGTACCTTCGGCCTGTGAGAAATTTCAGCCAGGCGATAAATATCGAAAAATTGACTGTCACAAAGAATAAGGGAATCTTAAATAACAATACCTTTCGAAACGGTTTTATAAGATATCCCAGCAGTGCCAAAATATAAAAACCAATCTGTAGCCAGAATAGAATATTATAAAATCGATAGTGCTCCATCAAGCCGATACTACTTAGAAATATAAACACCAGCGCGGCCGGTACCGACCATCGTAATATTTTATGGCTTAACATCTGGAAAGAGAAAAAGCCGTATTTGAAAGGATTCAAAATCGATTTCAATCGATTGAGTACGGCCATGCCATTAACGATTGTTCTGACTTTGCGCTGGAATTCTTTCTCTGGGTCTTTGAGGGCGGCATAGCGACAAATTGCTTCGGATTCCAGGATTACCCGATATCCTTTCATGTAAGTTAAAATCGGCAGATAGAAATCGCTGGATAAATCGGAGAACCAGGTATCGGTTAGTTTTTTACGAAGCGCGAAAAAGCAGCCGCTGACTCCTACCAAATTGGCGATTCTGCTTTCTAGTGAACGCAGTTTCATTTCATATTTCACGTAAGCCCCTTCGCCTGCCGATTCCGATTCATCAGTTTCCACGAAATCCTCGCCCGAAATACACCCGACCGAAGAATCGGCGAAACCCCGAACGAGTTTGCTGACTGCGTCGGGATTGAGATAAGTTGTGGCATCTGTAAACACCAGTATTTCGCCGGTTGCAATTTTAATCGCCTCTTGCTGACCGTAATGCTTACCATGACGCACCGGCAGGGCCAGTAGCTTTATGCCTTTATCGGCGTATGAGGAAATTATCTCGTTGGTTTTATCGGTCGAACCATCCGAAACGAATATTATTTCTAATTTGTCTCGGGGATATTGAATTTCCAGCGTGTTTTCGATTTTTCGACTGATCCGGAGTTCTTCGTTGTAGGCGGTTACAATAAAGCTAATGGATGGCGGTTCATCGGATTTAACAGTTTTCTTATGATAGATTCTTGAGATAATCGCCAAAACGATAAAATATCCGAAGTAGGCCCAGAATATTACGAAAACCGATGCCCAGAAAACTATCTGCCAGACAGTATCGCCAATCATTTTATCTCCATCAAGTCAGTTCCAATTATAATCAGCCGCATTTTAGAAATATCGGCTGATAATAGTCAATATTAATTTGAGATTACTCGGGCATGATTCGATTATTTGGGGTCATTTTGTAAATCGCGCCCTCACAATCAGATTCCAGCTCAGCTTTTCATTAAACGATGATTGGCCCTTATCCATAAGGCTGTCTATCGCCACAAGCAGAGAACTTAAGGGGGCCGTTAGAAGTTGGGGCGAAATTATGACTTGAGCCATCGGAGGCGAGAAGTATCCTTGAGGAACCACCGTTATATCGACCAATCCGCCTGATTTCACTAACTCTCGCAACTCCGAGGCCAAATAGAATTGTTGTTCCGCCGAATATCCCTTATCGAGTTTCGACCTTAAACCACGTAATAGCTGTATCAGGGCATTCCCCCGATTAGGTTCGACTGCTACGAAATCCGCCCCTGGTTTTACCAGTGCTTTTAGCGAATCAAAAACCGCTGCGTGATCGGTCATATGGTGAAGCGCTCCTATTGCCAGGATTAAATCGGCTTTTAAATCAAGCCCGGTTATCGATTTAACATTTGCCGCTACAAACGATACCCTGCTATTACCCGCATTATATGCTCGAGCGGCCGCGATTAGTTGCTTTGAATAATCGATACCGATATAACGATTATAATACCCTTCAAGATAATGCGCCGGCGCGCCAATTCCGCAGGCGATCTCGATTATCGTACCGAGATTCCCCCTCGATTCGATGACAGGCCGAAGGGCTCGAAAAAGCTGATATTTCCTCACTATCGATGATGAACGGACGCGATCTTTCTTAGCATATTCCGCAGCGATAGAATCGAATAACCGGCGATCGCGCGATTCCGTATCGTCGCCTTGATAATCAATAGGAGATTTATCGCTTGGGAGCATTATTGCCTAGAGTCGTTTTTATGCTTCTGAATTTGACCGCGAATCAATCCTAAACGTAACCCCGATATCTGATCGGCAATCAAGCCGAATAAGAACACCAGCAAGGCCGCTATTATTAACAGCAACGCCCCGTTTACCATATGCCAGCCGCGGCGGATTATCTCTTCGACCTGATAGATAAGCCCGATTAGAAATAATGCCGAACTAACATTGAGAAATATTCGTAATGGGCTGAAAAGCGCGACCAATCTAATTATCAACATAATCACCTGCGAGCCATGTTTTACCTGCTTGACAGTGCTTTTTCCTGCCCGCGGTCCCGTGGTGATTGGAACATAGACAACGTTGTATCACATTTTATAAAACGCGATAATGCTCTTG
>CAZTNJ010000163.1:0-1674 GCA_964614835.1 uncultured Ignavibacteria bacterium
TTATTGAAGCAGCTGTAGCTGTAATTGAGATGCCATTGCCCCAAGCATCCAGCGCGCTGATCGCGTTACCGATTTTGGTAGCGCCGGCGGAAGCCTGGATCACGTCGATGTTATGAACGCCGTCCGACAAATTGTACGGGCTGGATGGAGAAGACAGGCCGAAACTGGTTGTATCGACTGTTGCCGTCGATTCAGTCAGTTTCACCGCGGTTACGCTATGTACGCCAGCCAATAACTGCGAATCAGTCAACGTCATTCTGGAAGTATTGCTGGTCGTGATTGCGGCTACGTTAGCGGCCGAACCATCGAGCAATTTCTTTGTTCCAAATTGAGTGTTGCTGGCAATACGAGTGATTGTGGAAATAGCGTTGGTGATTTCAGCCTGGTCAGCAGCTAACTGATTGGTGTCATTGAAACCTTCGTTAGCGGCATGGATTGCCAATTCACGCATGGAGACCAACAGGTTGTTGATTTCGTTTAGAGCGCCTTCAGCGGTCTGAATCATGTTGATCGAACCCTCTGAATTCTGGACCGCGCGGTTCAAACCGGCGATCTGGGCTCTGAACTGTTCGGATATAACCAAGCCCGCCGGATCATCGGCAGCTCTGTTAACCCGGTAACCTGAAGAGAGCTTTTCCATCGTGACGCCCATTTTGCGCGTAGTGTTTGTCAAATTACGCCAAGCATCCAACGACGAGATGTTGTGGTTAATTCTTAATGCCATTTCAGATTCCTCCTTGAAAGTGAATGCAGACGTCCGTTGTCTGCAAATTGAAAATAACTCATCCAACTATTCGGTTACTGCGGATGAATTTGGTAAACCCACCTCCTGCTTTTATACTGCGTTTTACTACTATGAAGTTTTCTGTATATACTTCGGCAAAAGCCCAAAAATAATTAGGGGGACTATTGACTCAAAATGGAACAAGCAACCCCTTGTTAGGCATAGGGTTTCACAAATGCGTTTAATTCTTCTATGCGCTGTCTGGCAATTTTATGTTCGGGATTTTTGGCCAGTACCATTTTATAGCCCATCAGGGCCGCTTGAAGTTTATTCAAATTAAAATAACAATCGGCAATTCGAATAATTACATCCAAATTTCGTGGATAAAAAATCAGGTATTTTTCGTAATATTTTAATGCCTCAAGATAGTTTTTGGAGTGATAATAGATATCGGCAATCGTCGCATGAATATCGGCATCGTTAGGATTTTTTGAAAGATAATATTCTAGATAATCAAGGGCGTCAGTCATTCGATTCTGGTTAATTAAAGCGATTGCAAGATTACGATATCCTGGCAGGAAATTACGGTTTTTCTGAAGGGCGCTAAGGTAACAATACTCGGCAGAGGCATAGTTTTTTTCCTTAAGATAACAATTCCCGAGATTGTTAATGACTTTGTAATCGTTGGGGGCGTGTTTAGCCGATTCCTTATAGCTTTTTTGAGCTTCATAGGTGTCGCCAAGTGCAAAAAGCAGGTCGCCGCGAGTGGCCAGTCCTTGAGGCGATAATGGCGATGATTCGAGAAAATCGTTTATGGCTTTTAGGGTTTCTTTTGGGTTATTTTTAAGGGAAATCACGCCAACCAATCCAAGCTTCGCATCCTCGAAATTCGGCTGAATTTCCAGCGCTCTTTCAAAACTATGTTGGGCCGATCCGGCATCGCCAAGATT
>CAZTNJ010000163.1:1684-5281 GCA_964614835.1 uncultured Ignavibacteria bacterium
CCAAGATTAAGGTATGCTTCTCCCTCCAGTAATCTTATTTCGCCATCTTCATGACCATACTGGATGGCTTTCGAACAATGTTCGAGAATTTTCGCAAACTGCCCTTTTTGACGATAACATCTGGCCAGCAGATGATGAAGGAATTCGAAATCCTCTGTATATTCGAGGGCTTTTTGCAAAGTATCTATCGCCATATCAATATTGGAACGCAGGAAATAAATTAAACCCAGGCCATAATATACCGCGAATTGGCTGTTTAAATTGTTGAGAATAAGCCCCAGCCATTCACGGTGAGGCGAATAGCTGTCTCTGGTCTTTAAGTAGCGATGGAATATCGCCTCGGCATCATCATAGCGTTGCTGCCGCATATACATATATCCAAGGTTGAACATGGGATCGAGGTAATCGTTTTTATATTCCAACGCCTGCTTGAATATCTTTTCGGCTTCGGCGAATTTTTCCATGCCGATATAAGCGCATCCCGCCTGATCAAGAGACATCACATAGACATGGCGACGATCAAGATCATCGGGACCAAGCTTTTCAATAGTGATCATGGCGTGTTCGAGACTCTTGGCCGGTTCGCCCATTCCCCTATATATCTGGGCCAGATTAAAATGCGGAAATATCGCGTCGGGATTCTCTTCCAGTTGTTGAAGCAGCAGTTTCTCGGTTCGCTGGGCTTTCTTCTTCATTTGTTCATCTGATAGACCGTAACCATGATGAATCACTTTGAGATGACTGACCAAAGTCTTGCCGGATACTTCAAGCTGGTTATGAACGATACCGGAATATTTAAAACCCTTATGATTTCTGAACAAACGATGGGAATTCAGGAAACCGATTCTTCCCGATTGGATTTTATTGTAAACCACGAAAGATATCGAATCGATATCTTTGCGTTTGATAGCCGAACGTATTATTTCGTGTTCTTTTGGATCGAGTTCCTCATCGGCATCCAAAATCAGGATCCAATCGCCGGTCGCATACTCTATCGATTGATTGCGGTGAAGAGAAAAATCATTCTGCCAGGGATGCTGATATATTTTAGCCCCGTATTCGCGGGCAATTTCCATTGTGCGATCGGTGGAACCCGTATCGACCACGATTAACTCATCGGCTAAACCTTTTACTGTAGCAAGGCAACCGGGTAGAAACTCTTCTTCGTTTTTAACTATCATGCATACAGAAATTCTTTGCGGCGCGTCATCAATAGTATTTTCCAGATACTCAAGATTACTTTTGGCAATTTGATTGTCCGGTTCTTTTTGAAGAGCGAGACGAAAATATTGTTTAGCCCGATCGTAGTAGCCCTGCTTATCGTAGATGACACCAAGATTATTGATGGCATCGGTGTTGTTCGGGTGGCGGGTCAGCAAATCAATTAAATACCGTTCGGCTTCCTCGAACTTCTCGATTTCGCCATAGAGAAATCCCTTGGCGTTCTGAAGCGCGATCACGTCCGGATAGCGCTTGATGCCCTCATCGATTACTGCAATAGCCTCCCAATCGCGGCCATCTTTAGCAAGCATGGTTGCCAACTGAACGCGGTGTGGATGATTATCTGGTCGGAAAGCCAGTGATTCTTTCATCAGGGCCGCCGCTTTATCGATATTCAGAAGTTTACCTGCTGATTCCGCTCCCAACCAGAGGACCTCATCAAGATAATCTTTGCTTTGACAGAGAGCTTTATCTTCAGATTCGCTAATTGAACTATGAAGCGCCCGGTAATCATCCACAAGCGTGATTACACGCTGGTAATCTTGTTCGCCGTAAGCCGCCATGACTTTCATGAAAGCCAGATCTAAGTATTTTCCGATAGCGTTCTCGGCTTTTGGGATTAAATTGTTTATGGCTTTATAGTCATCGAGTTTCATAAGCGATAATACCCATAAGAAATATATTTGGGCCAGCTGATGTCTGGCGGAATCGCTCTTGCATTCGGAAGCCTGTTTACAGAATGATATTGCTCGTTTAAAATCGCCTCGGGCAAATGAATCCTGCGCTCGACCAATAATATCAATTTGGGTCATCGAACGGTTTGGTTCCGGCTTTTTCGGCCTTTTTTTCGACATACTATTTTTCCATTTCCATATTTTGTTTGCTGCTCTCATTAGACGCTTGCAGAGAATCCAGATATTTCTGGATTTCCCCGGCATGTCCTATTTTGCCAACGCCCCACGTATTTTTATTAATGGTTGTTTTGCTTTTTATTTCGATAAATTCGACAGCCAGCTTGCGCGCAATTAAAAAATCGTTGGTGTCGCAAGCCATCAAGAATTCATAATAAACGAGATCGAGATAGTTTCCGAGTTTGCTTCTGGCTTCACAGCAAAGTTTTTTTATAGCCTGATATTTCTTTTCCATCAGAAGCGCGTTTATCCATAAATCATAAGCTTCCGCCATGCCCTTATGATCTTTGGCGCGCTCGGCCATCTCGACGGCGAGTCGACAATTGTCGACGGCCCGCCCAAAATTGCCCGTTCGGTAACTATTGGCTGCCAATCTCATAAAATCGGCATAGCCATATTTGCTTAAGGGCTTGATTTTGCTGGACAGTTTTGGGTTCGAGTCCGGCAATTTACGATGATTACCTCTAGGCATGGACCTTTTGATTTTGACGGAAACGTAATACTTTCGCCGGAACACCGGCAGCTATCGCTTCATCGGGAATATTCCTGGTAATCACCGCGCCAGCGCCAATCTGGACGCCTTTACCGATTCGCACCCCTTTTAGGATTGTTGTCCGGGCCCCGATATCACAACCATCCCCCAGAAAAACCGGGGCGAAATCTATCGGCTGATGGAGTATGGGTTCGTCGGTTACGGGATCTTTATGCGCCGATGTCAGAATAGACACACCGGGACCAATGCCGACATTTTGACCGATTGTAATCCCGCCGGCGGCATAAATAAAGCACTGCGGTCCGATCCAGGTTCCACTTCCAATTATGAGGCGTTGGTCGAAATATCCCTTCAAGATCGTATTGTGACCGATATATACATCGTCGCCGATTTCAACTCTTTCCGGGAAAAATATTCTAACGCCATCTTCAATAACGACATTTTTTCCTATCCAGGCCAATCTTGAAAGAAAATCCAAACCCGGACCATGTGATTTCCATTTACTCATAGAATAATCCATTTATTGATGCTTACAATTATTGTTTTTGATCTATTAATTCAAGCTTTGGTTTTTGGGAAGCGCCGGTATCGTGCGCGTTGGGATGATGCACGCCGGTTCTAAGCCGGCCAAGACCGGGTATCGCGATTTGAGATTTTGGAGCCGGGAACTCAGTGATTTCAAATTCTCGATCACACTGAATTCGCTCGGATTGCCTTTTTATTCTGAAACAACTTCTGGTTCCGCGCATAATACCTCATCGCTTAATCAACATTGCCTCTGTACTGGTAAAAATATCGCCGGTTTGGACATGATAATCATAAGCCCAAATCCAGGCTGGTAACTCGGGCGAACCGGCCGGTTGGATTTTTGTCACGAGAAAAGCGCCTTTCGCTGCTTGAACAACAACGCCCAACTCTTCGATGCTATCGAGGATAGTGCCCGGCTTAGCCGCGCCATAAATATTCCCAGGA
>CAZTNJ010000164.1:0-5272 GCA_964614835.1 uncultured Ignavibacteria bacterium
TTTGATTTTAATCAGATATATGCCGCCCGCGATAAGTCTATTATCGCTATTTGTACAATCCCAGGGAATCTTATGAATTCCCGGACCCTTTATATTGCCGGAGTTCACCTCTTCTTCCAGCTTAACCACCTGATCGCCAGCGACATTGAAAATCCAGATTTGAATTTTACCGGATTTCAACGTATCCGGGAGAAAATAACGTATAGTATCAATTTCGCCATCCGCATAGACAATCGGATTTGGATAAACCTCTGCCATTACTTTATCAGCCGGGGACAGTACAACAAAAATAATTGTTCTTTCGTCATACCCTGATGTATCGGCAGCCCTTATCGAAATAGGAATCAACTCACCTACCCGGGCAAAGCCGGGGCAATAACGCAATAGCGCGCTGCCATCGCCGTAATCGGTCAGTGTCGCCCCATCCGGAAGCGAATCGCTGGCGTAAATCCGAATCGAATCGCCATTAGCATCGGTGGCATGTATATCGACCTCGGCGCAATCTCCCGCTTGCACATTTACCAAATACGGAAGTGAATCGAATATCGGGACATTGCCGGTCAGACTTGAGTCGTACTCAACTCTGAACGCGTAACCATATGGATCATACCCCGGTATCATCCCGAATACCGCCGGAATGAATACCAGTGAATCATACCGGTACCAGTCTCGAACTGCCAGCGTCCCTTCCCCTGTACCGGGCGATGTCGCCATGTAGAATAAGCTGTCATTTCCCCGCTTCCATCCGACGATACTCACTGCCCAGGAAAATCCTGATAGATCATCACCGTTAAAATAAAACCGTAATCCGCCCGGGAAGCGCCAGGGACGAATGATTATATAATTGGCTCCCAGCGGCTGCGGAATCGTATCGCTCGCGGCGGTATCGGTCGTCCGAATCGTATCGTAAATCGGATAAAGAAACGGACTTTGAGTAAACGCCATCCGCCTGCGAATGGGCGGCCAGAGATGCGAATCGGGATACTTCTTAGCAGTATCCGCCCTCGCCCCGGTGAAATAATTCCAACAGGTAAATTCTCTAAACGCCTGTTCAAAAGACGAGTTATAATTAGAATCGGGGCGGGATAAAACCTCATCTATCGATGGCAGTAAATTATAGCCTGCTATCGCGGCGCAATCTAACCATATCTGCCGAATCACATCCCGTCCATATTTCTTATCTAAGAAACGCGGCCAAACACACGAGGCATATGGATGATTACCGGATGCTCCCTCAAAGTTGCCAAGTCCGATCCTGGGATAGTTGAAGAAATACGGCATATAGATAAGATAATCATTGATATTAGGATAAATAACGTCCTCCATCCAGACCGCCGTTGCCTCCAGCCACCACGGTTGAGGACGAGATTGTTGATTGTCGCGATAATCATATTCATAGGAATCAAGTCCAAAATGGATCGCGTGAAAAAACTCGTGCGCGGCGGTTACCTTCAATGCTTCCAGCGGCCTGCCCTGATACCCATCGAATCCCACATAATCATTGTCAACCTCGATATAACTGGTCCACTGTCGACTATTCACCTGGGACTCGGGGTAAGTTACCCCATAATAACCCGCTCCAAGGTTACGTATATATATATCATATCTCGAATCACCGCCGTTAATGCCATCCGATGGCGGCACAGGATATAACATCGAATCGATTTCCTCAGCCCAAACATGTTCGAAAATAATCGCCGCGCTGTCGATATAGTCTGGAATTCCATTTGCCGGATTAACATCTACGCTTGCTTGATAAGGAGTATCAATACCGGCAGTAGCATAGTGGATAATGAAATGTTCGGTTGGTAAAGCAGCCGGCATCGTTGGCCGCAGTAAAAGCTGTTTATATAATTCTTCGCCTATCTGGTCTTTGATATTCATCAAGGCGATACTTATCTCCAGGCCGCATTTATGGGTTGGGTCCGTCCCGACCGCTATCGTTGGCGACTGGCCGTCCCTCATTACCTGAAACTCCGCTATAATCTGTTCATTAGATAACGCCCGCGAATTTGAATAACAGGCTATTATTAACATGACTACAGCGGCGATTATCTTTTTCATCTGTTCTCGACTCGCTTTTTCATGTTTTCCAAACATTCATATGGAACATGCATCGAACCCATCAACAGCTTGCCTTTTCTCGGCCCATGGCAATCAGAACCACCGGTATAAACCAGATTGTATTTCTTGCACATGTTCTTGTAGTGCTCAATCCGTTTGCGGTCGTGAAGCGAATGATATGCCTCCAAACCGTCTAATCCCATTTCCACAAACAGCGGAATATATTCGTCGTGATCCAGCGTTCCGGGATGCGCCAACACCGCCAATCCGCCTATCAAATGGAGAATATTGATTGCGTGTTCGACTTCGAAATGTTTCTTGGGAACATAGGCTGGCGCGTGATAACCCAGATAACGGGCAAATGCCTCATCATAAGTTTGAACGAATTCCTCCCTTAGCAGCGCGTCGGCTATATGTGGCCGGCCCATGGCGGCGTTCCCCGCGATTTCGGTCACGGTTTCTATACTAAGATTGATGCCAAGATCGTTCAGCTTGGCCACCATCGCCTTGCCCCGGTTGAGTCTTTCCTCGCGGAATTTTTTTATTGTTTTAATAAATTCCGGATTTTTATAATCGATGAGATATCCGAGGACATGAACATCATTGCCCGAAAACATACACGATAGCTCAACTCCCGGAATGAGCTCCAAATCATCGCCATTTATGCAATCGAGCGCTTCGACAAAACCATCGGTTGTATCGTGATCGGAAATCGCGATTGCTTTGAGCTTTTTATCGCGAGCCGCTTGGACTACTTCGGCCGGAGATAAAATCCCATCCGATGCGTTGGTATGAACATGAAGATCGATATATTGTTTTGTCATCCGAGTTTGCTTTCAACGATTGCTTTAGTTTTCTCGAACAGCTTATTGCTTTCCTCGAGCATGGCGTTCATTCTTGTTCTTAAATCGTCGGCGAATGCTTTATCCCGTATACTACCAAGATTGATTCGCACGTTCATCGAGGCTCCCTCAATTGCCGATTTGGCCATCAGGTTGGCGACCCCGGCATCTGAAACCGAATTGACATTTCCCTTTTCGGCTATAACCGGAAGATATTTCATTATTTGAATCGTCTTCTCCATCACTTCCAGAGGAACGCTGGCCGCCACCTTGGTGGCATCCTCGATCGCAGTATCGCGAACCGCGATTTCATGTTCGGTATATTTCGGTTTTTTCATAGCCAGGATTACCGCATCGAAACTCCGCGCATCCTTCTCGATTAAAAAAGTCAACTCGATTCGCAGGGCGTCCAGTTTCTGGCGCATCTCGCGGAATTCCTCTTTTACCGCCTCGTATGCTTTGCGGCTGATAGTCAGCCGACACACCATCTCGCCCAGCGCGGCTCCCAGAGCGCCCGCTAATGCCGAAACTGACCCGCCTCCCGGCGTCGGTTCTTTTGATTGAACCTGCTCAATAAAATTCTTAATCGAACCTTTGGCGGCCAACTTGGGGGACTTAAGCTTCGATTCGAGAATCTGGTCCATTGAAAAGTTTTCTAAACCAAGATAATAATCGGCCACCTGTACCAGCGCCTCAAGCGGCGTTAATCCGATTACTTCCGAACCCACTAATGGTACGCCATAGCGTTTCGCTTCGGCCCTTATCGCTTCATATACGCGGTAAATCGGCGTCCCCTTATAATTTACCAGATTCATCGATACCTGAACCTGCTGACGCTCCTTTATCTCGAATCCCATCGCTTTTACGAATCTATAACCGCCGGTTTGGAACCTGATCGCGTTGGCGATATTTTTAGCGATATCCAGATTGGTGGTGCCAAGATAAACGTTGAACGCAACCAAAAATTGCCGCGCCCCAATTGCGATTGCGCCTGCCGTTGGATGTGTTTTAGATGGGCCAAAATCCGGCTTGCGATCGGGATTGACAAGAATATCTTCTTTAATTCCCTCGTATTCCCCCTTGCGGACATCCGCCAAATTTTGCCTTTCCGGACGGCTGGCCGCTTCCTCATACAAATAAACCGGAATATTCAATTCATTGCCGACTCTTTCGCCAAGCTTTTTGGCAAGCTCGATACAAGTAGCCATTGTTACGCCCGATACCGGAATAAACGGCACTACGTCCGTGGCTCCCATCCGGGGATGCTCCCCTGAATGTTTTTCCATATCGATTAATTCAGATGCTTTCTTGATCGCTTGGAAGGCAGCCTCCAGGACTACCTCCGGTTCGCCAACAAATGTCACGACCGCCCGATTATGGTCTTTGTCCATTTCCTGATCGAGCATCACAGTCCCTTCCACCGCCTCGATTTCCTTAACGATTTCCGCAATAACTTCCGGACGACGTCCTTCGCTAAAATTCGGTACGCATTCGACTATCTTATCCATGCCTGCTTTTACCTTTCATATGATTTAATTGCCGCCGCTAACAGCGGTAACATAATTTCATGATGACCCGTGATACTATATCCCCGGCCGCCGTTTAAAATTGGCCTCCGCACCACATTTTCGTTGGGGCGATAATGCTGAATCATATCAAAATTGGCGGTCGTAAAATTCTCGATTTTCCCGTACAAATTCCTTCCGACTGTAATCGCTTTTAAAAATACTTCGGGAAGAGTTACGGCCGAACCGATGTTTAAAACCACGCCGCCTTCGTTTAATGATTTTATCGAACCGGCAAGCAACCTAAAATCGAGGTGGCTTTTTTTCCCCCACATGGCCGCGTCGTATTCTGGATGTTGGCTGATTGTATCGGTGCCAATCCCGATATGAACTGTAAGCGGAATTCCCAACCGATAAGCCTCATAAAGTACCGAATATCTTTTAAATCTCGGCGACTTCTTTGCGATATATCCCCCGACTGCCTCGCCCAATCCTATATCGTCAGATGTTTTCTTAAGCGCCTCGGCCAGACATGTCGGAGTCTCTTCTACCATTCCAAAACTGCCGTTGCGTATTGTATCAGATACCTCCTCCGAGGTCCTTCCCCAGAACGCTATTTCCAGATCGTGTATTACAAATGCCCCATTGACCGCTATAAAGGTTATATACCCTTGCCTCATCAAATCAATAATAACCGGCGACAATCCTACTTTCAAAGGGTGCGCCCCCATCATCCAGATTATGCCTTTTTCTTTACGCCGAGCCTTAACGATATCATTTGCCAGTTCTTTAAATTCCACCGCTTTTAAAAAACCCGGTAGCGCCCCCAATAACGGTTTTATCGATTTGCATACTCCGTCA
>CAZTNJ010000165.1:0-5257 GCA_964614835.1 uncultured Ignavibacteria bacterium
CAAGTAAATCGCCCAGTTACCATATGAATTCAAGATCAAATTGTTGGCTATATGAAAATCACCCACAAAGATTAAGCCGGCATCTATGGCTTCTTGACAACTATCAAATATGCAGTTTGTAATTTCGATAGGATATCCGGTTGCGGCAATTCCATATTCACAATTACGAAATTCACAATTGGTAATAGTAGCGCCTGCATATACCTGGACATATATACCGGCCCCAAAAGTAGGGTGAGCCCGAAATAATATTCTTGACACTGAACACCCATAGTCAATTGTAAATATGGCCGCATGCAGAGAATCATAATAACAGAACGTGCTATCTGTTCCCATACCGACTATAGCCACCGAATCGTATACCTCGGTCACGATCGATTCGTACCAATCGCCCGCGCTTATATACACTGTGTCATGCGGGCTGGCCGCATCTATCGCTTTCTGTATACTATCCGCCGCCGTAGCCCAACTGGTGTAAGGGTACTCGTTGCTGCCGCTATGGCTGGCGTAGTGGTAATCGGCCCAAGCGGGGAGAGCATAAAATAATATCAACAATAAAAATGGAATCGGGCTCTTGAGATTTATCATGTCACACCCCTATTGCCCTAAATGTTTTTACGTTATGTCTAAACCAAATATGCTAAACAGGTCTATGTTTGTCAAGGGAAAATTGCGTTTAAAATAGGTCTCTATTTCCCCAGTTTCGGCCCGCTCAGTTCCTCGTAAAACTTCTCGAAACTTTGATAGCGAAAAGCCGCGATTTTCTCGGCCGCCACCGCGGCTTTCACCGCGCAGCCGGGCTCTTTTAAATGACTGCAATTGCCGAACCGGCATTGCCCCTCAAGCTCGTTAATCTCCGGAAAATACTGATACAGCTTGTCGGGCTTAATCTCCTGAATATCGAACACCTTTAGCCCCGGCGTGTCGATTATCCAGCCATTAGCGCCGATAGGGAACATCCGGACGCCGGTAGTAGTATGCACCCCTTTACCGGTAGCAGTTGATATCTCGCTGGTTTTCAACAAAAGATCTGGCGCCAGCGCGTTGATTATGGTCGATTTGCCGACACCCGAATGTCCCGCAAACGCCGAAGTCTTAGCCGCCAGCGCTTCGGCCAGAATATCCAGCCCGTCTTTCTTTTTAGCGCTGATTTCGATTACCGGATAGCCGATACTCCGCCAGATTTCGGTGACACTCGAAAAATCGGCGGCGTCTTTAAGGTCAATTTTGTTTAACACTATCAGCGGTTTCAAATCGTTCTTTTCGGCGCTCACCAAAAACCGGTCGACCAACCCCGGTTTGAACGCCGGTTCGGTAGTGGAACTAACTATCACCAATTGGTCGAGATTGGCCGCGATAATCTGCCGCCGCCCTTTCACATAAACATCCTGACGCGCCAGGATTCGTCCTCGCGGCTTCACGCTTTCGATATACGCTTGCCCGGCCGGGCCAATTTCGAATTCGACATTATCGCCCACGGCCACTGGCGATTCCCCCAGCGCTTCTTTAAGCATCCGCCCCTTGATTTGGGTCTCATATTCGGTCCCTTCAAAATAGACCAGGATATGCTTGCCGTAAACGGCGGTTACTTTTCCGGATGGGATAAGCTGTCCTCCATTATGATATTCACGATATCCATCAGCACCCAAGTATACCTAAAAATATTTTTAAGGCAACATCAAACATTTGGCCTCATTCGCGAGTTTAATATCTTGACATGACCGCTAATCCGATACATAATAAATATCTATGGAGGAAACAGTTTGAACCAGTCCAATAGCGTCATATTAATCTTTGCCGGAATATTCATATTGGCGGCCGCAATCATATTTATCGTGATGCCCCGGCAACCCAAACCATCTTTTGCCGGAATGTCGCCCTTGGGGGAGATGCCTGACAGTGTGATGAATATCGAGCTTGAGAAAATCGACCAGCTCAAGAAAGCGATCGAAAGCGACCCCGGTAATGTCGGTCATCTGGTGCAACTCGGCAATCTTTATTTTGATATCAACCGCCCGATTGAGGCAATCGAATATTACGAAAAGGCGTTGGCCATCGATTCGCTCAATCCGTTGGTGCTCACCGATGCCGGTATCATGTACAGCCAAATAGGAAAAAGCGATACGGCTTTGCTTTATTTTGACCGGGCAATTTCTCAACAGCCCGATTTATCGCAGGCGTATTTCAATAAAGGCTTGATCCTGTATTCGGCCAAAGGCGATAAGGCCGGCGCCATAAAGGCTTGGCGGCAGTATATAGCGCTGATACCCGACACGGCGAAAGCCAACCTATTTAAAAGTCAGGTTGATTCTTTGGAGAGGGAATTATAATTGAGCATATTTAAATCTAATAGAAACGTCTCTGATTCCGAAATAGTGAGTATGTCTAGTTTAATCGGATTTTTCGCTTTTATTCGGCGCCGATCCGATTATATTTAGCAGAGGATATGAATTAGGAAAGGATGGGTTATGAAAAGGATCCTTTTAATCTTATTATTGGCGGTTATGTTGATTCTGGCGATTTATGGGTGCAGCGAGAAAATTACCGGCACGCCCAATAAAGATATTTCGGTTGGCGTGATACCGTACCAACCCCAAATCGCTTATGGCGATTCAATCAAATTTTACGCGTTGGTTTTTAATACTACCAGCCGGGCGGTAACCTGGTATGTCAATAATGATTCCGCCGGCAACGATTCGCTGGGGCGGATAATCGCGATTAATGACACATCGGCGTGGTATTTTTCGCCGCCGATATATTCGACGGTTACTTTTGATAGCGTGGTGATTAAAGCCGTAAGTCAGGCGGACACATCCAAATCAGGAACAGCATCGGCCGTGATACGAAGCGCCAGTGTTATATTCGTGGATTCGGCCAGCGGAAGCGATACTAACGGCAAAGGCACGATATTCCATCCATATAGAACCCTCACCAAAGCTTTGAGTACCGGGATTATCAGCGATGGAGACACCGTTAAAGTCGGTCCGGGAAGCTACACCGCCGGCGAGTTTTTCCCGTTGGCGATTCCTCATCGGGTGACAATCCGCGGCGCGGGGGTCAATTCGACTCGGATCATCGCCCCCAGTTCCAATAATTATTCGACTTCGGCATTTCAATTAAACGCCGATTACGCCGCTATCAGAAATTTAACCATCAGCGGCACTAATCAAAATGGAGTGGCGATTAATTCAGCGGCTTTAAACGACTCGGTTCATCTGTTTGTCGATTCCTGTGTCATAGCCGATTGCTATGTGGGGATAGTAATAAGCGCGCCATTAAAATCGCCGAATTTCCTCGATATTCGCGAGAGCAGTATCAGAGATTGCAAATATGGATTAGTAACCACAGTGGTCAGATCGAAAGCCGCTATTTCAAATACCCGTTTCACCGGCTGCGATTCGGCCGCGATATCCGTGGGCGATTCGATAAGCGGCGCCGATGATTCTACCAATATACAGCTCACTAATAATTATTTCGGCGATTGTTATTATGGGGTTAGAATTAAGAAAGGTTCGGTTTCTTTTTCGACTGATACTTTAGAGAATATGACGGCCGCTGGTATCAGAATCGAAAGCGGAGGTTATGCATTTCTTGGCAGCGGCAATCCCCATGGAAATAATTTCTTTGGGACCGGTTTTTCCGGCGCCATTCGGTGCATATATAATCTAAACCCCGATACGATTTTTGCCCAATTTAATAGATGGCCTGACGCTGATTCGTCAACGATAGATTCGCAGTACATTTACGACGATGATGAAAATGCGTCCTCGGGGTTAGTTGTCTTTATGCCTGTCGCGGAATAGGTAACTATTAAAATCGGGAGTTAATCAGGCCGGGCGTTCAAGCCTGGCCTTTATTTTTTGATGGATTTCCCCGATACGCGAAGCGGATATGGATGAGAACGGTTTGGATTCGGTTGTCTGTTTGAGTTCATTCACGATTGAATTTACGCTGTTAATTGCCTCGTTGATTGTTTCAAGAGATCGGGCGACAATTTCGTGATTCACATTTAAAGGGCCGGATTTGATGGCAGTCTGTACGATTTTTATATTATGATCGATTACTTCGTTGTAAGATTTAACCATCTGGCCGAACGATTGCAAGATCACTCCCATCGATTCGGTGGCTAATCTCTTTTCGGTATTTCGTTCAATTTCCGTTTGCAGACGTCCGATGTCAATAACGGCCCGCTCATACAAATCATATAATTCACCCAGTTCGGCGTTGGCCCGGCTTAACAGGTTCCAGGGATCGCCAATATCAATATCGAGATAAGCAGCCATCGAAAGGACTTTTTCCGGTACCCGCGAGGTAATGGCCGCGATCTTTTCTGGTTTCAGGTTCAACCGATCCATGAATGCCTGCCTGGTTCTGATATTTTCAATAGAAATGTACGGGCAAATGTCTATACCCTGTCGGGAATATTTATGAGCTAAATTCACCACCTGCCATATAGCAATCGATTTCTCTTCGGGATTTTGAATTGAAGGTAGATGATGATTGGCAATCGTTTCGCGGAATATTTCGGGCAATTTCCAGGCCGAGGCTATTTCGGCTCCGATTTCGGAATGGGTCGTCCCGAGTGCTTTAATTTCGGTTTTTTCTAAAATATCCGAATTTGCGGCTTGCAGCAATACTTGATTATAGTCGCCAGGTATCATCTGGATAAAGAATACGATTCCCAAATCGTGAAGCAATCCGCAGGCGAAAGCCTCCTCGGATTGTATTGAGGGCACCTCTGAGGCGATCTGGCTTGATAATACGGCCACTTCAAGGTTGTGACGCCAAAAATCACGCAAATTAATGACCCCAGCGTGATCCAGTCCGCCGGTCATATCAAAAAATGAAACCGACAACGCTAACGCTTTAACGGCTTTGGTCCCCAGAACGTTAATCGCCTGGTTGACAGTACGGATTTCCGTTTGGCGTTTGTAGTAAGCGGAATTCGCGACCCGCAGGAGGCGAGCTGTCAAGGATACATCCTGCGAAATGACTCTCGATATCGCGTCAACGGATGTTTTATCTTTGGCCAATTCCGACAATAGGGCATTAAGCACCGGAGGTATTGTTCTAATTCTTATAAAATCATTTATTTTAGTTTTTAAATTTTGCATATAATTATCCACTGGATATTATCGGTAAAAAATACTAATTTATTATATTTTAACAAATTATATGCTCAAAGCAGGCGATTTATCTTTTTTATAAGACGATTTTTCCGATGGGTTATATCTGCTCTTATTTTTCTGATATCCGC
>CAZTNJ010000166.1:0-5079 GCA_964614835.1 uncultured Ignavibacteria bacterium
CAATCGATTTTAACAGACGTTCAACCTGCCGCCCTTGGTTC
Organism: uncultured Ignavibacteria bacterium; assembly: GCA_964614835.1. Taxonomy (GTDB): domain Bacteria; phylum Zixibacteria; class MSB-5A5; order UBA10806; family 4484-95; genus JAAYTW01. The sequence continues at coordinate 42 of CAZTNJ010000166.1, forward strand.
GATGGAAACCGACAAAGACAAAGGCGGTAAAGTCCAACCTTATTACCCGCCGGTCACGACCGGACATGGTGGTCCCGATTTATTCGGCCATAAATGGACCGATTCCGATGAACCTAATGGGCCAGCCTTTAGCTGGGTCGATATTTCGACCATCGGGACGCCGGTCAGCCTTACCGATGATGACTATGTTGGACCGATTTCAATAGGATTTTCGTTCCCATTTTTTGAGAATTCATATAGCCAGTTCTATATCGGCTCTAATGGAATAATTAGCTTTGGCTCGGGCTCGGGAAGCATCGGCGATGTTGGCATCCCTAATGTCGCGTCGCCCAATAACATTCTGGCAATTTGGTGGGATGACCTATGGCCAAGCGCGGGCGGAAATGTCTATTACTACTATGATAATGCCGGCGGCCGCTTTATTGTCAGTTTCGTTGGAGTGCCTAATTATCGTTACCCCAGCGCTACTGGAGCTCTTTCATTCCAGGCGATCCTATACTCTTCCGGGAAAATTGTGTATAACTACAACACCATGGATCCGGGACTTGACAACCTTAATGAAGCCACAATCGGATTCGAAAATTCCACCGGGAATGATGGCTTACAGGTCGTATATAATGCGGCCTACATGCATAGCCAGCTTTCCATCGCCTTTACCACTGGCTCATGGCTCGCCGTCGAACCAACTTCCGGATTTATCGCCCCTAATTCCCGTGATACGGTTTTTGTAAATATCGATGCCACCGATTTGGCGGTCGGAACACATCTGGGCAACTTGCTGTTGGTCACCAATGATCCCAACATGGATACTGTCAGCATACCGGTAACCCTGCTTGTCCAAACCGGAGGCGGCGGCTGTGAATACACCCCCGGCGATGTTAACGGAGACGGCCAGGTACTTGGCGGCGATGTTACTTTCAGCGTTCGGTTCTTCAAGGGCCTCGGTTCAAATCCTGTCGATTCCTGCTGGAACGATTCAACCCATAGTTGGCTGTATGCAGCCGGCGATGTCAACGGCAACTGCGAATTCCGTGGCTCCGATATCACTCTGCTTGTGGCCTACATGAAAGGGGTCGCTGAAGAATTACATTATTGTCCGCAAACTCCTCCGGTAGTCTTGCGTAATCTTTTGCCGGGCTGGATATGGGATAAGGAAAACAACCTGATTAAAAAGGAAAGCGCGCTGAAGATTAATTCATCTTCAACCATCAATATCTCACATTAAAATAAAAAATACAAGAATACTCTAAGGGCGGCCGGTCATCCGACCGCCCTTCTTGTTTAATAAAGTTAAACACGATTGTTTAAAATCTGGTATTGTAATTATAGCTTGAAAATTTATTAACAAATCATCATTATGGGCATAATGTTTCGGTAGTATGAATAACCGTTTACAAAATAATCAACCAAACGGAAATTCGAAATCCGGCCTTCGGTTCGTGCTTCGGGCTTTGGAATCGCGCAACTATCGCCTCTATTTCGGTGGCCAGGGAATATCGCTTATCGGCACCTGGATGCAACGAGTTGCTCAGAGTTGGCTGGTCTATCGGCTTACAGATTCGGTGTTTCTTCTCGGCGTTGTCGGATTCGCCACCCAGATTCCGACTTTTTTAGTTGCCCCTTTCGCCGGTGTTCTTGTCGATAACAAAAATCGCTACAGAATATTGCTGGCCTCGCAGATTTTTGCTGGTATCCAGGCAACCATTCTGGCGATTCTGGTGCTTACCAATACCGTCGAGGTCTGGCATATTATCGTACTGGGAGTATTGTTGGGAATAATCAACGCCTTCGATATGCCTTCTCGCCAATCGTTGATTGTTGAAATGATCGAAAACCGCGATGACCTCAGCAACGCTATCGCCCTCAATTCGACTATGGTTAACGGCGCCCGTTTAATCGGCCCGACTATCGCCGGATTGATAATCGCGGCAGTAGGAGAGGGTATTTGTTTTTTGTTGAACGCCCTTAGTTTCTTGGCCGTAATCGGCGCGCTTCTGGCAATGAAACTCAATCTTCCTCCAGTACAGAAAAAGGGGATAGCCATGTTATCAAACCTCAAGGAAGGGTTCAAATACGCGTTCGGATTTCCGCCAATACGCGCCATTCTACTACTTTTGGCGCTGGTCAGTATCATGGGGATGCCATATACGGTGTTGATGCCTATTTTTGCCCGTGATATATTACACGGTGGCCCGCATACCATGGGTTTTCTGATGGGGTCGGTAGGTGTAGGAGCGCTGGTAGGGGCTCTTTACTTAGCCTCGCGTAAATCCGTTATCGGCCTGACTCGGGTTATTGTCTTTGCGGCCGCCACTTTCGGAGCCGGATTGATTCTGTTCTCCTTTTCGCGCAATCTCTATGTATCGATAGGATTGCTGTTTTTCGTTGGCATGGGGATGATGCTTCAGATGGCCACCAGCAATACGCTTCTGCAAACCCTTGTCGATGATGACAAGCGCGGCAGAGTATTGAGTTTCTACAACATGTCGTTTTTTGGTATGGCGCCGCTGGGAAGTTTTTTGGCCGGGAGTCTTGCCAGTAAAATCGGCACGCCGGCAACCGTTGCATTTGGGGGGATTACCTGTATAATCGGAGCACTGATATTTTTAAAGATACTTCCCGAATTGCGTAAATCGATGCGCCCCATTTATGTTCGCAAGGGCATTATACCGGAAGTCGCCGAAGGCTTACAGGCGGCCGCCAATATCAGCAACCGCCCCCAAAATTAATCTTCTGTAACCGGAACGATATATTAGCTCTTCTTAGTTGTTGAAATATTGATATTAAAACGTAGGAGGCAATATGCGTTTATTCTGGACAACGATTCTTGTTTTTCCCCTAATCGCCCTCGCCATTTCTGATTCATGGGCCAACACGATAAAAACCCAAACTGTCGATTACAAATCAGGCGATATCGTGTGCGAAGGTTACCTGACTTATGACAGTTCGCTCACCGGTCAGCGCCCCGGCGTGCTGATAATTCACCAGTGGCGCGGAATCACCGACTACGAAAAAACTCGAGCGGAAATGCTGGCCCGGATGGGATATATTGCGTTCGTGGCGGATATCTACGGCAAAGGAATCCGACCGCCAAATAATGACGAAGCCAGAAAACAGGTGGGCCAATATTATGGCGATAGGACCCTATTCAGATCGAGAGCCTTGGCCGGATTGAATCAACTGAAACAATTCAAATCGGTTGACACGACTCGTATCGCCGCTATCGGCTATTGTTTCGGCGGATCGGGTGTGCTGGAACTTGCTCGATGCGGCGCTCATCTGAATGGCGTGGTCAGTTTCCATGGCTCGCTGGCGACACCGAATCCCGCCGACGCCAAAAATATCAAGGCCAAAGTGTTGGTGCTTACGGGCGCTGATGATCCCAGCGTGCCGTTCGAGCAGGTGAAAGCTTTTGAGGATGAAATGGCCGCGGGCGGTGTCGATTGGCAACTGGTATCATACGGCGGCGCGGTCCACAGCTTCACTATTCCCACAGCCGGGAATGATAATTCTACCGGATCGGCCTATAATGAAAAAGCCGACAAGCGTTCCTGGGAGGCGATGAAATCGTTTTTCGCGGAGATATTTAGATAAACTGGAATTGAAACGAGGAGTGTTCTAATAGGGGTAAATTGCCATTTGCCATATTTTGTAGGGGCGGTTCGCGAACCGCCCAATCCCTTGTGTTGGGGTGAAGCCCGCTTTACCCTTATTTTATATTTCGCTTAGTATTCTTTATATCAGGGAATAATTACGCAACCAAAAAATCATCGTTCCCGCGATTCCGTCCCTTTGCCGAATATCCCAAAGTAAACCGTTCCCAATACTCCAAATCCGAATGCCGCCCACAAATTACACGCCGGATTGATTTTCCAGAGTATTCCCCCCAACAACCCTGCCAGCGATACGATAGTATCCCTGATAAAATAGTAATACCCCACCGTTCGCGCTTTGGCCTCGGGAATGGCCAGATCGACAATCAACGCCTTACGAGTCGGTTCGCCGAATTCTTTCAAGCCCCGGATAAAAAACGCGAACGCCAGCATCGCGGTTGTGGTTGAAAAATACAGAGCCGCCGGAAACAACGTGAAAAATCCGAACGTAATCAGCACGAACGGTTTGCGTTCCGCTTTATCCGAAAAATACGCCACCGGAATATACAGAAGCATCGCCGTCCCCATTTCAACCGCGGTCAACCAGCCGAACTCAATCGCCGGCTTCTGTAGAACATCCATCACCCAGATAACCACAAACGCGTAGGGAATCTGTTCGCAAAAACGAATCAGAATATCCGACAACAGAAGCCGTTTCAGTCCCGGTTTCGCTTGACGCCAGAATTTCAACAGATGCATCGGTTCATATCTGGATATCTCTGATGCCGCCATTTTCTGCTGAAGCCACAACGATACCAATGCCAGCACGATTGCCACCCCAAACGCGATTCGCACGCCGCCAATTAATCCATACGCCGCTATCAGCGCCCCGCCGATAACCGGCCCGGCTCCCATTGGAATCCGCCGGATAATCGAATGCATCGATACCCCCATGGCTCGTTTCGTCTTTGGCAGGCTATTGGCCAGAAGGCTCATTGTTGCCGGAAGCGAGATCGCCGACCAGGCCATGAAAAATATCGCGGCAATCATCACCGCTGGCCAGGATGGTATCAGCACCACTATCAGATAACCGACTATTGCGATTAAGTTGAATATCGCCAGCGATTTTTTCGTGCCGAATTTATCGGCTAATATTCCGCCCGGCAAAGCCCAGAGCGCCCCCAGAAGATTTTCCAAGCCGCCGTAAATACCTATGATAATCGCGCCCGCGCCGAGCACTTCAATATACTTGGGGATATAGCGTGACCCGATCCGTTCCCCCATCCCGATAAGTACTACCATCGCCAGTAAGAGCCCGAAATCTCGTTTCAGGCCTAAGAACGCGAAAACGCCTTTTGAGGATGATTCTTTGTTGGCCATAGGTAAATTATAGGAGATGAAATAAAATAATTCAATGGGAGTTAAGAATATTATAAATAATCTTT
>CAZTNJ010000167.1:0-884 GCA_964614835.1 uncultured Ignavibacteria bacterium
GATATTCCCAGGTCGCGCCCGCATCGGTCGAAATCATAAAGCCAGCATCATTGAATGAAAAACCGGTTAGCGCGTGAATCGTTGATACATAAATATAAGATGGGCGGAATTTATCAATTTCCAATTTAGTGATTTCTTGAATCGGACGAATTACTATATCGATATTACTCCAGGTGCTTCCGGAATCTACCGATCTATAGCATACCTTCCCGATTGCGTAAATTTCCGTTTCGGTCGAAGGGGAAAACGCCAAATCCCAAAAAGAGGATAGATTTATCCCCTGACTAATTTTAAGCCAACTTTCACCGCAATCGATAGATTTATAGATACCATCGTCGTAGGTACCAAGAAAAATCGTGCCGGATATGCCGTCAATTTCAATTGTCTTTACCGTTTTGATATGTAGGCCATTATTTTTAGGAAGCCAATTCGAACCGCCGTCTGTGCTCTTAAAAACGCCCTCGTATCGAGAACAAATGAAAATAATGTTATGATCAAATGGCCAGATATCAATATCTTTAACGCTTCTTGCCTGCAACGCTGGCGGCGTTATACCCTGCCAGGTATTGCCGAAATCGGAGGATTTATAAACGCACTGATTGGATGAAGATTCAAGCGAAGTTTTAGCCACATAAAGAACAGCGGAATTGGTTTTGTCAACAACAATAGCTTCTCCTGTTCCGGAACTGTCCATATTATTCTGAATAGTAAACCAATTCTCCCCCATATCAGTGGTTTTCCACACTCCCAATCCTACACGCATAGACCCGCTCACGAAATACAAAATGCTATCATTGTTGGGGTCGTCGCATATATCATCCACCCCGACCGTCCTTCCGGCCGTGTTTATTTCATACCAGTTTCGTCCACCATCGATAGATTTA
>CAZTNJ010000167.1:894-3889 GCA_964614835.1 uncultured Ignavibacteria bacterium
AAAAAAACCCCCCCCCCCGCCCTTCCGGCGGGTTTTTTTTAAAACACTTTTGGGCCCCCAAGCTATATTTTAAACACTGCCCAAAAGCACTTCCGGCAAAGATGATATTGGGATAATGGGGGTGTACAAGTAATCCCCTGAAATCATCATTTTGGTTACCCGGAGGAATCATTAAATCCCAATTTAGGCCATTATCTCTTGATACGTACATACCGAGAACGGTTGAAACGAAAATCGTGTCCGGGCCAGCCGGATTAATGGCAATCTTGCGGATTGAATTATTGATTATCTCTGACCCTTCAAGCGTATTCCATCGCTCCCCCGCGTTATTGCTGCAATATACGCCTTTTCCAGAAACCGATCCTGCAAATAAGATTGAATTATTAACGGGATGAATAACTATCGCCATAATAGTACCGCCGGGGCCCCCGCTGGCGGACCAAGCATTAATATCTGCCCAAGCGTATTCCCAAGTAATTAAAGGAAATAGTATGATGGCGAAAACCATTAAGTATCGTAATTTGAATATAGTACTACTCATCACCAAGTCCAATGCCCTATATAGTATAATTAAATACTCCGATTAACCTTCCTGTTTTGCAAAGAATTTCGCTCTGCCTTTGATATTTGTAAAATCCCCGGTTCTGGCAGGTCGTAGTCCGAAGGACGTGACCTGCCAGCCCTGAACCTCCTGATTCTTCTAAGCTACTGCAGCCGCCTGATTCGAGCGGTTATTCGGATCTTAAAGGAATAAATAAAATGCTCGGTCTTTGTCAAACGAATCGTTTCCGTAACAGCCGCCTTAAAATTATCTGTCATTCCGGGCAAGTCCGGCAACCGCCGGACGCGACCCGGAATCCAGGATTATATCCTGACGATATCCGGATGTCCGGCAATCGCCGGACATGACATTGCGGGAGGTTCGCAAACCACCCCTGCATCGATACCTGGATTTCAATCGATCAGTTAAGGGTTTCCGATTGCGCTTTTGGCGCGATCCCGGCCCCAAAAAAAACCTTGCGCCCGATACATTAATGTGTATATTTGGCGGATGAGAATTTTTTTTAGGAGGCTCAATGGCGCAAGTTTGCGATATATGCGGTAAGAAACCCGGTATCGGCCACAAGGTTAGCCACGCTCATAATCTGACTCTGAGACGCTGGAAACCGAACCTGCAGATAGTTAACGCCCGTGTCGATGGCAAACCGAAACGGGTGAAAGTCTGCACCAAGTGCATCAAAGCCGGTAAAGTCATCAAATAACATACCGATTCCTCGGCAAAATCCAATCTGATACGTCAATCAGTTCCAATTAAGGAGATGCTCAATCGTACTGCCAGCCAACTATTAACCGGATTGTTTGATTCGGCCTGGCGTGGCGACGGTTGGCTATTGGATATCGCTACAGGCTGTTTACGTTCGGCGCCTAATTCAAATCAGATGGGGATGAATCGGAGGTAAGTGAGGATGAAGCTGTATTTGGTCCGCCACGGACAACCGAACGCCGAAACAATCGACCCTTCCAAAGGGCTTTCGCCCACCGGCCAGCAGGAGATTGAAATCCTGGCGGCGATATTAAAATCGCGCGATGTTATAGTAAAAGAAATCTGGCACTCGGATAAAAATCGAGCTCGCCAGACTGCCGGTATTCTAGCAACCGGTGTCAAATCGGAAAATGGCCTTGTCGAAAAGAAAGGATTCGCGCCGACCGATAGAATCGAACCGGCGGTCGGCAAAATTCTGGCTTTCCGTGAAAATCTGATGATAGTCAGCCACCTTCCGTTTCTGGCGCATCTGGCATCGCTTCTACTTTCCGGCGATGAACATCGGCTGGCCATGAATTTCGACACCGGCGCGATGGCCTGCTTAGATTACGCCCATGGCCGCTGGACATTGGACTGGTTCGCTTATCCAGGGCTGTTCAAAAAAGGAGATTTGCAGGATATCCGTTCATATCATTGATACAAATTGATCGGACGCGAAAAGTTTTCGGATTACAGGTTTAAAACTTCCGGAATTCCTTTACAAATTACAATAACGAGATTATTAATAATGCCAGGGCGTGGGAGGCCCGTTAAAGATTTCAGATGCGTTACGAGCTAAAGAAAATCGACCTCTGGAGCGCGATAAAGATATCGTTCATGATAAATGCCATAATTGGACTGGCAATAGGATTGCTAATAGGCGCGTTCTTCGCGTTAATTTTTGGCCTGTTGGGCAATATGGCGCCGTCTGATTCACCCGAGCTGGTTAATATTCCATTGGGACCGCTTGGCGGATTTTTCTTGGGAATGGTATATGCCGTAATTATAGCCGTATTTAATGGCATCATTATGACTTCGATCGCCGTGATTTTGTATAACCTGTTTGCCGGATGGCTTGGCGGAATCAAGGTCGATGTTGGCCCGGTCGAACCGGAAATCGGGCGGCCGATCATGACTATCGCTTCGAATACCAATCAGCAACCAGACAGGCAGGTTTAATATGTCGGATATCCGCGTCCGTATCGCCCCATCGCCCTCCGGCTATCTTCATATAGGCACGGCCCGGGCCGCTTTGTTCAACTGGCTCTATGCCAAAAAAACCGGCGGCAAGTTTCTGGTGCGTATAGAGGACACAGATACCGAACGCTCATCCGCCGAGATGGTGAAAGTGATTATCGATAGCCTTAAGTGGCTCGGATTGGAATCGGATGAGCCATTAGTCTATCAATCGAAGCGTTATGATTTATATAAACAATATGTGGGGAAATTAGTCGAATCCGGCAAAGCATATCGATGCTGGTGTTCGCCGGAAACACTCAAGCAAAAACAGGAACAGGCAATCGCCGAAAAACGTACTTCCCGCTATGATAGAACCTGCTATCACCTATCCGAAAAAGAAAAACAGGCCAATATCGAATCGGGTAAACCCTGCGCCATACGGCTATTTGTCGGCGATGGGCAAACTACATTCAACGATCTGGTGCTGGGCGAACTCAAACGCGATCATGCCGA
>CAZTNJ010000167.1:3899-5068 GCA_964614835.1 uncultured Ignavibacteria bacterium
AACTGGATGATTTTGTAATCGCGCGTTCCGATGGGCGGGCAGTCTACAATATGGCAGTAGTCGTGGATGACCATGAGATGAGGATTTCGCATGTTATTCGCGGCAATGACCATGTGGCGAATACGTTCAAGCAGATTTTGATTTATCAGAGTTTGGGATTCGAGCTTCCGCAGTTTGCTCACCTGCCTTTGATACTGGCCAAGGATCGCTCCAAGATGTCTAAACGTCACGGTGCGGTGGCGGTGACCGATTATGCCAAAATGGGATATCTAAAAGAGGCGGTGGTAAATTTTATCGCGCTTCTGGGATGGTCGCCGGGAGATGATCGTGAAGTGATGACGCTGGCCGAGATGATCGATGCTTTCAGCCTGGAAAGAATCAATTCGACCAATGCGATTTTTGATCTGGAGAAACTCAACTGGATGAACGGCGAATATATCCGCCATACACCCGAGCATATACTGGTCGATTTACTGCGGCCCTATTTTGTCGAATCCGGTTTGGCCACTCAGTTATTTATCACCAGCCGCTGGGATTACATGACTACTTTTGTCCGTCTGATGAAAGAACGCTGCCATCTGCTGACAGATTTTACCAGACTGGGGTACTATTTCTTCATCGATGAATTCACTTACGACGAAAAAGGTGTAAGCAAACATTTCGCCAAACCCGGCGCCGCGGAAAAACTTCGCAAGTTACACGATGCATTCGCGTCTTTGACTCCTTTCAACGTTGCCGGCATGGAAACGGCGCTGCGTCAGTTGGCCGAATCGATGGGCGTATCGGCGGCCGATTTAATTCATCCGACAAGACTGGCTTTATCGGGCCTGACCGGCGGCCCATCTCTGTTTGAGATGATGGAGCTTATCGGCAAAGAACGCTGCCTTGCGCGTATCGGCAAAGCCATAGCTTTTATCGATAAGAATTATCCGAATATATAAAAAATATTGGAACCGAAAATATCATTTTGAGCTTAATACTATTCAAAAGCAAAAAAATAAACCTGGAGGAAGTATAGATGAGCGCAAAGATGCTGTTTTTGGAAAGCCGACCGCAATTTTTGATTCTATCGCCGATCCTGGTCGTGCTTGGCATGTCGATTGCATTATATAACGGCAATTTCAATGCCCTATATTTAATATAATCTATTATCGGACTGACTCTGCTGC